>NZ_JBHXRK010000006.1:0-275201 GCF_042716875.1 Streptomyces sp. NPDC058646
CCGCACCGACACCCAGATCAAAATCCGCGGCTTCCGCATCGAACCCACCGAAATCGAAACCGTCCTCACCACCCACCCCCACCTCACCCAAGCCATCCTGACGACCCATCCCGACCACCACCGCACCCCGCAGCTGACGGCGTACGTGGTGTCGACGTCCCCCGAGCTGTCCCCCCAGGACGTCCGCCTATGGCTGCGCACGCTCCTGCCGGACCACATGGTCCCGGCCTTCGTGGTGATGCTGGACCGGCTGCCGCTGACCCCCAACGGGAAGATCGACAAGCGGGCCCTGCCCGCACCGCAGGCGGTGACCACGGTGGGCGGCCGGACCCCGCGGACCCCGCTCGAAGCGTCCGTGTGCGCCTTCTTCACCGAGGCGCTGAACACCCCCGCGCCGCTGTCCATCGACGACAGCTTCTTCGACCACGGCGGCCACTCCCTCCTCGCCGCCCGCCTCACCCACCGCATCACCACCACCCTCGGCGTCACCCTCACCCTCCGCGACGTCTTCCAGCACCCCACCCCCGCCACCCTCGCCCAGCACATCGAGTCCCAGCTGCGGTCCGACCGGCCCGCGCCCCGGCGGGCCAGGCCCGCCCTGCGCCGCCGCACCGACAAGGAACGGAGTTCCTCATGAGCAACGACCAGTACCCGGGGTCCGCCCCCGCCCCCGACGACGTCGTCTGGGACCTGCCGGGCGAAGGCCCGCAGCGCACCTCGCTGCTGGTCCTGCCGCACGCCGGCGGCAACGCCCACGCGTACTCCGACTGGCGCGCCCACCTCCCGGCCGACGTACGGCTCCTCATCGGCCAGTACCCGGGCCGCGGCGCCCGCTTCGCCGAGGACCTGCCCCGGGACATCGCCGACCTGGCCCGACCGGTGGTGGCGGCCCTGCCCGAAGGGAGCACCGACGACCTGGTGGTGCTGGGCCACAGCATGGGCTCGCTCGTCGCCTTCGAGGTGGTACGGGCCCTGGAGGCGGCCGGCCGCGCACCGCGGGCCCTGGTCGCCTCGGCCTGCCGGGCGCCGTTCCTCGCCAACCCGTGCGCCGTGCACCCGGAGCGGCTGAGCGACGACGAACTGGTCGCCGCCATCAAGGAGCGGGGCGGGACCGACGACGGCATCCTCGACGAGCCGGAGCTGCGGGAGATCATCCTCCCGTCCATCCGTGCCGACTTCGCCATCGACGACGTGTACCGCTGCCCGGAGTCCGAGGCCCGGGTGGCGTGCCCGGTGACGGTGATCGGCGGGGACGCCGACCCGGTCGCGCCGGCCGCCTCGCTGGACCGCTGGGCGCGGATCACCGACGCCCCGTTCGCCTCGTACGTCCTGCCGGGCGGGCACTTCTACTTCCAGGGTCAACTGCCCGTGTTCTTCTCGGTGGTGGATTCCGTGCTGGGTTCCGCGGTCGGCAGGCCCACGGCCGCCTCCGTCTGACCGGGCCCCGCCGGTGCTGCGGGCCCCGCGCCGCGGCCCAGCGCCCTGCCGCGCTCCCTTCCCTTCCCACCCCTTCCTTCCTTCCTTCCTGAGGACTGCCATGACCACCTTCGCTGAAGCCCCTGCCGGGACCGGGATCACCCCGCTCCGCGAGTCCGGCAAGCCCGTCGTCGTCCACACCCCGGCCGGAGCCGACCTGGAGACGGCCGTCGCCTGGCTCACCGCCCACCGCGCCGACATCCAGGCAGAGTTGCACCGCAGCGGCGCCGTCCTGCTGCGCGGGCTGCCGGTCGAGGACGCCGCCTCCTTCGCCGCGGCGCGTGACGCCCTGATCCAGCGGCGCGCCGGCTACAAGGAGAAGGCGACGCCCCGTACCGACTTCGGTGAGGGCGTGTTCTCCTCCACCGACCTCCCGGCCGTCCAGCCGATCCGGCTGCACAACGAGAACAGCTACACCCTGGACTTCCCCGGGGTGCTGCTCTTCGGCTGCGTGACCGCTCCCGCCGAGGGAGGCGCCACCACCGTCGGCGACATGCGCGAGGCGCTGCGCCTGCTGCCGCCGGAGCTGGTGGAACGGTTCGCGCGGGCCGGCTGGCTGCTCGTACGGAACTACTCGGAACTGGCCGGGCTGCCCTGGTACAAGACCTTCGCGACCGACGACAAGGCGGTGGCGCAGGCGTACTGCGAGGAGAACACCGTCGGCTACGAGTGGGTCGAGGAGGACGATTCGATGATCACCCGACAGCGCCGGTCCGCGATCGTCACGCACCCGGTGACCGGGGAGAAGACCTGGTTCAACCACTTCGCCTTCTGGAACAGCCGCACCCTGGACCCGGACGTCCGTGAGGTCCTTATCGACACCTACGGGGAGGACGGACTGCCCTTCAACACCTACCTGGGCGACGGCACCCGGCTCACGGACGCCGAGGTCGACGCGATCAACGACGTGTACGACCGGGTCACCGTACGGGAGACCTGGCAGCAGGGCGATCTGATGCTCGTCGACAACATCCTGTGCGCCCACGGCCGCGAGGCCTACAAGGGCGACCGCAAGATCCTCGTCGCCATGGGCGAGCCGGTGGCGCTGGCCGACTGCTCCCCCGCGACCCGGCCGTCCACCACCGTCTTCACCGGGGAGTGACCACCATGACCGCAGTCCTCCCCGAGCGCCCCCGCACCACTTCCGCCCCGGGCGCCGCCACCGACCTGCTGGCGCGACTGGCCCTCGTCCCCGCCTCCCGCACCGCCGTCGTCGCGGCCGACCGCGAGCTGAGCTTCGGCGCGCTGCGCGCCGAGGCGATGCGGATCGCGGAGGGGCTCGCCGCGCGGGGCATCGGTCCCGAGAGCGTGGTCGCGCTGTGCCTGCCGCGCGGTGCGGACCTCGTCGCCGCGCTGATCGGGACCCTCACCGCCGGCGCCGCCTACCTGCCCGTGGACCCGAAGCTGCCCGCCGAGCGGCGCCGGTACCTCGTCGAGGACGCGGCCGCCGACCTGGTCGTGACCACCGCCGCGACGGCTGCACCCCTGGCTCCCGGCGTGGAGCACCTGGCGGTGGCCGAACTGACCGCGCCGGAGCCCGGGTCCCGCTCCGGCCCGGACGCCGGCGAGCGCGCGTACGCCCCGGTTCCCGTGGCGGGCGACGAGCTGGCGTACGTCATCTACACCTCCGGCTCCACCGGCCGCCCCAAGGGCGTGGAGATCGGCCGCGCGGCGGCTTCGGCGCTGCTCGCCGAGCTGGAGGGCGCGGGCATCGCGGTCACCGAGGGCGGGCGGGTCGGCTGGAACGCCTCTCCGTCCTTCGACGCGTCGGTGCAGCAGTGGGTACGGATCTGCCGCGGCGACACCCTGGTGATGATCGGGGAGGAGACCCGCGCGGACCCGGCACTCCTGGCCCGGCTGGTCGACGAGCAGGCCCTGACGGACCTGGACATCACCCCCTCGCACGCGGAGCCGCTCCTGGAGCTGCTCACGGCGGACGGCGGCCCGCGCCCGCTGACCCTGCTGATCGGTGGCGAGGCGATCGGCCCCGCCCTGTGGCGGCGGCTCGGGGAACTCGGTGCGCAGGGCGTCCTGCGCACGGTCAACCTGTACGGGCCGACCGAGTGCACCGTGGACTCCACGGCGGGCTGGGTCTCCCCGGACGAGGCCCCGCACATCGGCGGGGTACTGCCGGGGCTGCGGATGCGGGTCCTGGACGAGAAGCTGAACCCGGTCGAGGCCGGCGGGAGCGGCGAGCTGTATCTGGCGGGCCCGCGCGTGGGCCGCGGCTACCGGCGGCGGCCGGGCCTGACGGCGGAGCGGTTCGTCGCCGACACCGGGCAGGCTCCGGGCGGGTCCGGCACCTGGGCCGGCGCACGGATGTACCGTACGGGCGACCTGGTGCGGCTCCTGCCGAGCGGCCGGCTGGAGTACCTGGGCCGGGCCGACGGGCAGGTCAAGCTGCGCGGGTTCCGCATCGAACTGCCGGAGATCGAAGCCGCGCTGACGGCGCTGCCGGGGGTCGCCGAGGCCGCCGTGGTCCTGCGCGACGAGGTGCACGGGGCGCCGGGGCTGGTGGCCTACCACCGGCCGGCGGAGCCCTCCTCCGCGGAGGCGGTGCCCGCGGCCGTGCTGCGGGACGCGCTCGCCGCCGTCCTGCCCGCCTACATGGTCCCGGCGGCCTTCGTCGCCCTGGACCGCTTCCCGACCACCACGAACGGCAAGCTGGACCATGCGGCCCTGCCGGCCCCGGCCCCGGCCGCCGACGCCGACGCAGGCTCCGGCTCCGGCTCCGCCGGCATGACCCCGTCGCAGCGGCTGATCGCAGGGGTCTGGGCCGCCGTCCTGGGGGCCGAGGGGGTCGGTCCCGAGGACAACTTCTTCAAGCTGGGCGGACATTCACTGCTCGCGATCAAGCTCGTGTCCCGGGTCCGCACCGAACTGGGCGTCGCCCTCCCGGTGAAGGCCGTCTACGCCCACCCGCGCCTGCGCGACCTCGCCGCCCACCTCGACACGCTCGTCGCCGCCGCGGCGAGCCAGGACCGCTAAGGACATGACCGTGACCCCGTTGTCGTTCGCCCAGCGCCGGCTGTGGTTCCTGAGCCGTCTGCAGGGGCCGTCCGCCGCCTACAACGCCCCCGTCGTCCTGCACCTCGACGCGGAGCCCGACGCCGGGGCCCTCGGCGCGGCGCTGGGGGACGTGGTGGGGCGCCACGAGGTGCTGCGCACCGTGCTGAAGGCCGGCGCCGACGGGGAGCCGTACCAGCACGTACTGGACGCGTCGGCCGCCCCGCGCCTCGGTACGGCCCGGTGCGCACCGGGTGAACTCGACGCGGCCGTCGCCGCGTTCGTCCGGCGGGCGATCGACGTCACC
This sequence comes from Streptomyces sp. NPDC058646, assembly GCF_042716875.1. NCBI lineage: Bacteria > Bacillati > Actinomycetota > Actinomycetes > Kitasatosporales > Streptomycetaceae > Streptomyces > Streptomyces sp. NPDC058646. Next base: position 4,790 of record NZ_JBHXRK010000006.1, read on the forward strand.
ACCGAACCGCCGCTGCGCGCCCGGCTGCTGCTGCCCGGCGACGGGACCGCGGTCCTGGTCCTGCTGATCCACCACGCGGCCACCGACGGGTGGTCCACCGGCCCCCTGCTGCGCGATCTGGGGCGGGCGTACGAGGCCCGGCTGGCGGGCGGCGCCCCGCAGTGGGATCCGCTGCCCGTGCAGTACACCGACTACAGCCTGTGGCAGCACGAGCTGCTCGGGGATCCCGCCGATCCGGACAGCCTGGCCCGGGAGCAGCTGGAACACTGGCGGACCACCCTCGCCGGGGCTCCGGCGGTGATCGCCCTGCCCGCCGACCGGCCGCGCCCCGCGGAGCCCTCGGGGCGCGGGGCGACGGTGACCGCCCCGCTGGACGCGGCGGTGCACGGCGGCCTGCTCGCGCTGGCCCGCGCCCACCGGGCGAGCCTGACCATGGTGGCCCGTGCGGCGCTGGCGGTGGCGCTGAAGGCCGTGGGGGCCGGGGAGGACGTGGTGATCGGCGCACCGGTCGCCGGGCGGCCCGACGAGGACCTGTACGACCTCGTCGGCTTCTTCGTCAACTCCCTTGCCCTGCGCACCGATCTGTCGGGGGACCCGGCCGTCGGGGAGCTGCTGCGGCGGGTCCGGGAGGCGGACCTGACGGCCTACGAACACGCGGAGCTCCCCTTCGACCTGCTCGTGGAGCACCTCAGCCCCGAACGGGCACTCGGCCACCATCCGTTCTTCCAGGTGATGCTGACCGTGGACGCGGGGGACGGGGCGGCGGGAACCGTGTCGCCGGGCGGGCGCCTCGGCGGACGGCTCGCCGAAGTGGACCTGGACGCGGCGAAGTTCGACCTGACGTGGTACTGCGCGCAGCGGCACGCGGCGGACGGGCGGCCGGACGGCATGGAGATCGCGCTGCAGTACGCGGTGGACCTCTTCGACGAGGCGACGGCCCGGCTGCTGCTGGACGTCTACGTGCGGGCCCTCACGGCCTTCGCCCGGGACCCCGGCCGGCGGATCGGGGAGCTGGCCCTGCTGACGCCCGAGGACGAGCAGGGCGTGGCCGCGCGGCGGGAGCGGCTCGCCGCCGGGCCCGCGCACGACGCCGCCCCGGCCGGGCCGGTGCGGCGGGACGTGCTGTCGCCGCGGGAGGAGATCCTGTGCGGGCTGTTCGCGGAGGTGCTGGGCCGCGAGGACGTCGCCTCGGACGCCAACTTCTTCCGCAGCGGCGGCCATTCGCTGCTGGCGAGCAGGCTCGTCAACCGGATCCGCGGCGCCCTCGGCCTGGAACTCGGCATCAAGGACCTGTTCCTGGCACCGACCCCGGCCGCCCTGCACCGGCGCCTCACGGAAACCGGCGGCGCGGCCCCGGCCCGGCCCGCACTGGTGGCCGCAGCGCCCGGCGCACGCCCGGAGCGGATCCCGCTGTCCGCCGCGCAGCGGGCCCTGTGGCTGGTGGGCCGGATCGAGGGCCCCTCGGCCGCCTACAACGCGCCGCTGGTGCTGCGCCTGGAGGAGGTCCCCGACCGGGCGGCGCTGGCGGCCGCACTGGCCGACCTGCTGGACCGGCACGAGGTGCTGCGGACGGTGTACGGGGCGGAGGGCGGGGAGCCGTACCAGCGGGTGGTGCCGGTGCCCGCGGACCTGCTGGAGGTGACCGCGTGCGCTCCGGCCGCGCTGGAGGAACTGATCGCGGGCCTCGGGCGGGAGACCTTCGACCTGGCGGCGGCGCCGCCGTTCCGGGCCCGGCTGCTGCTGCCGGGCGACGGCACCTCGGTCCTGGTCCTGCTCGTCCACCACATCGCCACGGACGGCTGGTCGCTGGCTCCGCTGCTGCGGGATCTCGGCGAGGCGTACGCGGCCCGGTGCGCGGGCCGGGCCCCGCGGTGGCGGCCGCTTCCCGTGCAGTACGCCGACTACGCGCTGTGGCAGCGTGAGCTGCTGGCCGACCCCGCCCCGCTGCTGGACCACTGGCGGGCGGCGCTGGAGGGGATGCCCGCCCGGACCGTGCTGCCCGCCGACCGGCCGCGGCCCGCCGAGCCCTCGGGCCGGGCCGCCACGCAGGGCGCGGAGCTCGGGGCGGGGACGCACCGGGCCCTGGTGGCGCTGGCCCGCGAGCGCCGGGCCAGCTTCTTCATGGTGGCCCGTTCGGCGCTGGCGGCGGCTCTGTCGGCAACCGGTTCGGGAACGGACCTGGCGATCGGCACCCCCGTCGCGGGCCGCCCCGACCAGGACCTGCACGAGCTGGTCGGCTGCTTCGTCAACTCGCTGGTCCTGCGCACCGACCTGACCGGGGACCCGGCGGTGGGTGAGCTGGTGGACCGGGTGCGGGACGCGGACCTGGCCGCCTTCGACCACCAGGACCTGCCGTTCGGGCTGCTGGTGGAACGGCTCGCGGAGCCCGGGCGGGCGCTGGGCGAGCACCCCTTCTTCCAGGTGATGCTGACGGTGCAGGAGGCCGGGCAGGACCGGTTCCGCCTCGGTGGCATCGCCGGCCGCGCAGGCAGCACGGACCTGGGCGCCGCCAGGTTCGACCTCGGCTTCCACTGCGTGGAGCGCCGGACCGCGGACGGCTCCCCGGCCGGACTGGACCTGCACCTGCAGTACGCGCGGGACCTGTTCGACGCGGACACCGCGCGGCTGCTGCTGGAGGTGTACGTGCGGGCCCTGGAGGCGTTCGCGGCCTCGGCGGACGCCCGGCTCGGCGAGCTGGCTCTGGTCCGGGCCGAGGAGGCGGACCTCCTGGCGCTCAAGCGGTCCGCGCTCGCCTCGGCGGCCGGACCGGACCGGGCGGCCGCAGGGGACCGGGCGGCGAACTCCGGGGCCGGGCCGGTGCCCCTGTCCCCGCGGGAGGAGATCCTGTGCGGGCTCTTCGCCGAGCTGCTGGGCCGCGAGGACGTCGCCTCGGACGCCAACTTCTTCCGCAACGGCGGCCATTCGCTGCTCGCCAGCAAGCTCGTCAACCGGATCCGGGCCGTCCTGGGCATCGAGGCGGGCATCCGGGACCTGTTCCTGGCGCCGACCCCGGCCGCCCTGCACCGGCGCCTGGCCGCACGCGACGGCGCGGCCGCGGCCGCCGCCCGGCCCGCGCTGGTGACCGTACCGCCGCGGGCCAGACCGGAGCGGATCCCGCTGTCCGCGGCGCAGCGCCGGCTGTGGTTCGTGGACCAGCTGGAGGGCCCGTCGCCGGCCTACAACATCGCGCTGGTGCGGCGGCTGGAGCGGCCGCTGGATCCGGCCGCGCTCACCGCGGCGCTGGCGGACGTCGCCGAGCGGCACGAGGTGCTGCGCACGGTGTACGGGACGGAGGGCGGGGAGCCGTACCAGCGGGTCCTGTCCGGGGCCCGGCCGCAGCTGGAGCTGGCCCGGCCGGCGGACGTGTCGGCCGCCGTGGACGAGGCGGCCGGGCACGTCTTCGACCTGACGCGGGACCTGCCCTTCCGCGCCTGGCTGTTCCTGCCGGAGGACAAGGGCCCGCAGACGCTGGTGGTCCTCCTCCACCACATCGCGTCGGACGGCTGGTCCACGGGCCCGCTGCTCGCCGACCTGGCGACGGCGTACGAGGCGCGGCTCGCCGGCCGGGGACCGGGCTGGTCGCCGCTGCCCGTGCAGTACGCCGACCACACCCTGTGGCAGCGGGAGCTGCTCGCCGGCGCGGAGTCCGAACTGGCCTACTGGCAGGAGGCGCTGGCCGGTCTGGCCCCGCTGACGGACCTGCCGACGGACCGGCACCGGCCCGCGGAGCCCTCGGGGCGGGGCGCGGTCACCGGCTTCTCGGTGGACGCGGCGACCCGCCGGCGGCTGACCCGCATCGCGCACGCGCACGGGGCCACGCTGTTCATGGTCGTCCAGGCCGCCCTCGCCGCCTCCCTGACGCGGCTGGGCGCGGGCACCGACATCGCACTCGGCACCACGGTCGCGGGCCGCTCGGACGACGCGCTGTCCCCGCTGGTCGGCTTCTTCGTCAACACCCTCGTGCTGCGGACGGACACGTCCGGGGACCCGGCCTTCGGGGAGTTGCTGGACCGGGTGCGGGAGGCGGACCTGGCCGCGTACGCGCACCAGGACCTGCCCTTCGACCGGCTCGTGGAACACCTCAACCCGCACCGTTCCTCGGCCCACCACCCCCTGGTCCAGGTGATGCTCCAGGTCGGTGCGGAGCCGACCCCCGCGGACCCGGACGGGCCGCTGGCCGGTACGGAGCTGCCGTACGGGTCGCACAGCGCCAAGTCGGACCTGACCTTCGCGCTGACCGAGGTCCCGGGCGGCGGACTGGACGGGGTGCTGGAGTACGCCACGGACCTGTACGGGCCGGCGGGTGCCGGGCGGCTGGCGGCCCTGCTGGTGGCGGCCCTGGAACTGTTCGCGGCCGACCCCTCGCGCCGCCTCTCGGAGCTGCCCGCGCCGGCCGGCACCCGGGCCGGGCGGCCGCTGGCCGGCGGTTACCCGATCGACCTGGATCACGTCTCCGCGGTGCTGTCCTCCCATCCGGCGGTGGTCCGGGCGCGGGCCCGGGTGTCGGAGGGCCGCCTGACCGCGCACGCGGAGGGCGCGGTCACGGAGGCGGAGCTCCAGGCCTGGGCCGCCGAACGCCTGCCCGAGTACGAGGTGCCCTCGGCGGTGCACTTCCCGCAGGCGGCTCCGGAGGGCCCGGAGGGCCGGGAAGGCAGGGAGGGGCACGAAGGCAGGGAGGACGGGGAAGGCCGCGAGGACGGGCTGGCGGCCACCGTGCTGCGGCTGTTCGCGGAGGTCCTGGAGAGCGGCGGGATCGGCCCCGACGACAACTTCTTCAGGACCGGGGGCCATTCGCTGCTGGCGGTGCGCCTGGTCAACCGGGTCCGGGCGGAGCTGGGCCGCGAGCTGACCCTCCGCGAGGTCTTCCGCCACCCGACCCCGGCGAAGCTGGCGGCCCTGCTCTCGGCCGCCCCGGCCCCCGCCGCCCCGGCCGCGCCCCCGGCCCTGCGCCGCCGCACCCGCGCGGGGGCCCGCGTACGGTCCACGTAGGGAGCGCCCGGCGCGGGGAGTCCGGGGCGGGGTGCTGCACCGGACCGGCCCGGAACTGCCGCCGAGGCGGCGGCCGGCGGCGGCAGTCGGAGGGGGCAGGACGGGGGTGCTGAGCTGCCGGGGGGACTGCCCGCCGGGGGCGGAGGGCGAACTTAGCGTGGAGGCCACGGAGTCCGCTCCGCACCCCGACCCTCGCCTGGAGGCCCCGCGATGCCCTCGACCGCCCCCACCGCCGCCGCCGTCCTGGACGGCGGCCCGGCGATCAGTCCGGCGCCGCGCGTGCTCGACCGGTTCGACGCCCAGGTCGCCGCCGGCGCCGAGCGGATCGCGCTGGTGCACGGGGAGCACCGGATGACGTACGGGCAGCTCGCCCTCGCGGTGGCCCTGCGCGCCGACGAGCTGGCGCGGGAGGGGGCCGGACCCGGGCGGCTGGTCGCGGTCAGCAGGCCGCGCGGCACCGATGCCGTCGTGGGCCTGCTCGCCGCCCTGCGGACCGGGGCGGCCTACCTGCCGCTGGACCCCGCGGCGCCGCCCGCCCGGAACGCCTCGATCCTCGCCGACTGCGCGGGCACCGCCGTCGCACCGGCCGAAGGCGAGTCCGTACTCCCCGGCGACGGCGTCCCCGAGGACGCCGCCTACGTCATCTACACCTCCGGCTCCACCGGCACCCCGAACGGGGTGGTCGTCGGCCAGGAGGCGCTGGCGCAGTTCGCCGCCGGTGCGGGCGCACGGTACGGGATCACGCACACGGACCGGGTCCTGCAGTTCGCGCCCCTGCACTTCGACGCCAGTGTCGAGGAGATCTTCCTGACCCTCGGCGCGGGGGCGCGGCTCGTGCTGCGCGACGAGGAGATGCTGGACGTGCCGGGTCTGCTCGCCGGGTGCGAGGAGCACGGCGTCACCGTGCTCGACCTGCCGACCGCCTACTGGCACGAGCTGGCGCACGCCCTCGCCGCGGGGATCGCCGCGCTGCCGCCGTCGATCCGTACGGTCGTCATCGGCGGGGAGGCCGCACTGCCCGAGCGCGTCGCGCAGTGGTGCCGGGCGGTGGACGGGGAACGGGTGCGCCTGTTCAACACGTACGGGCCGACGGAGGCCACCGTCGTGGCCACGGTGGCCGACCTCTCCCGGTACGAGGGCGGGCCGGTGCCCATCGGTGAACCGCTGCCGGGTGTCCGGGCCGCCGTCGTCGACGGGGAACTGTGGCTGCTGGGCGGGGCGTTGGCGCACGGTTACCTGGGCCGGCCCGAGCTGACCGGGCGCCGCTTCGCCGCGCTGGGCGGGGAGCGCGCGTACCGCACCGGCGACCTGGTCCGCGTACGGCCCGACGGGCAGCTCGGCTTCCGCGGCCGGGCCGACGACGAGGTGAAGATCAACGGGCACCGGGTGGACCCCGCGTCCGTGGAGTCGGTGCTGACCTCGCACCCCGGGGTGCGCGAGGCGGCCGTCGTACCGCAGGAGACCCCGGACGGGGTGAAGCGGCTGGCGGCCTTCGTGGTCGCCGGCGAGGAGGTGTCCGCGGAGGGGCTGCGGGTGCTGCTGCGGGCCGAGCTGCCCGCGGCCGCCGTACCGGGCACGCTGACGCTGCGCACGGACCCGCTGCCCCGGACCTCGTCGGGGAAGATCGACCGGAAGTCCCTGCGGGCCGGGGACGGCCCGGGCGCGCAGGACCCGTACGCCGTCTTCGCCGGGCCGGTGCTGCCCGCCGAGGACCGGGTGCCGCTGTCCTTCGCCCAGCGGCGGCTGTGGTTCCTGGCCGGGCTGGAGGGGCCGTCGGCCACCTACAACCTGCCCGTGGTGGTGCGTCTGGACGGCGTCCCGGACCCGGCCGTCCTGGAGGCCGCGCTCGCCGACGTGGTGGAGCGGCACGAGGTGCTGCGGACGGTGTACCCGGCCGTGGACTCCGAGCCGTACCAGCACGTGCTCGAAGCGCCGCCCGTGCCGCTGGAGGTACGGGAGTGCGCGCCGGAGGAGGTGGCGGGGCTGGTGGCCGCCTTCAACGGGGCCGCCTTCGACCTGGGCACCCACCTCCCCCTCCGGGCCCGGCTGTTCCTGCCCGGCGACGGCTCGGCCACGCTCGCCCTGCTGACCCACCACATCGCCACCGACGGCTGGTCCGTCACCCCGCTGCTGCGCGACCTCGGGGAGGCGTACGCGGCCCGGCTGGGGGGCGGCGCGCCCGGGTGGGAGCCGCTGCCGGTGCAGTACGCCGACTACACGCTGTGGCAGCAGGAGCTCCTCGCGGACCCGGCGGCGCTGCTCGGCCACTGGCGGAGCGCCCTCGACGGGATGCCGACCGTGCTCGACCTGCCGGCGGACCGGCCGCGGCCCGCGGAGCCGACCGGGCAGGGCGCGACCCTCGTCGCCCGTCTCGGCGCGGACGCCCACCGCAGGCTCGGCGCCCTCGGCGAGGAGCGCGGCGCGAGCCTGCTGATGGTGCTCCGGCCCGCGCTGGCGCTGGCCCTGGCCGCCGTCGGCGCGGGTTCCGACGTGGCGGTCGGCACGCCCGTCGCCGGGCGCGGGGACGAGGCCCTGGACGCCCTGGTCGGTTTCTTCGTGAACACCCTGGTCCTGCGCACCGACGTGTCCGGGGACGTACCGTACGCGGAGCTGGTGGACCGGGCCCGGGACGCGGACCTGGCCGCCTACGCCCACCAGGAACTCCCCTTCGACCTGCTGGTGGAGCACCTGGGCCCGGAACGCGCCCTGGCCGTCAACCCGTTCTTCCAGGTGATGCTGACGGCGCAGGAGCAGGGCGACCCCGCGTTCTCGCTGGGCGGCGGTGCGCTGACCGGCCGGTTCGCCGAACCGGGCCTGGAGGCAGCCAAGTTCGACCTCAGCGTCTCCTGCGTGGAGCTCCCCGGCGGCGGCCTGGAGGTGTGGTGGCAGTACGCGGTGGACCTGTTCGACGCGGGGACGGCGCAGCTGCTGCTGGACCTGTTCGTCCGGGCACTGGCCCGGGCGGCGGCGGACCCGTACGCGTCCGCCGGTGAACTGCCCCTGCTGACCCCGCAGGAGGGGCGGGAGGTCGCCCGGCTGCGGGCCGGACTGTCGGCCGCCCGGGAGGCGCAGGACGCGGCGGCGCGCGCCGCGGCCCGGGCGGGGGGTGCCGGCTGCTCCCCCGCCGCCCAGGAGGTCCTGTGCGGGCTGTTCGCCGAGGTCATCGGGCTGGACCGGGTGGAGCCGCACGAGAACTTCTTCTCGGTCGGCGGCCACTCGATGATGGGTGTGCGGCTGGTCAACCGGATCCGGGCGGTGCTCGGCGTCGAGGCTCGGATCCGGGACCTGTTCCTGGCTCCGACCCCCGCCGAACTGGCCCTGCGGCTGGTCCGGGACAGCGCCCCGGACGGCCGGCCCGCGCTGGTCCGCGTGGCGCCGCAGGCCCGGCCGGAGCGGATCCCGCTGTCGTACGCGCAGCGCAGGCTGTGGTTCGTGGACCAGCTGGAGGGGCCGAGCCGTTCCTACACCATCCCCTTCGCCCTGCGGCTGGAGCGGCCGCTGGACCCCGCCGTGCTGGCCGAGGCCCTCGCGGACGTGGCCGAGCGGCACGAGGTGCTGCGGACGGTGTACCCGACGGTGGACGGGCAGCCGTACCAGCAGGTCGTGGAAGGGGCCCGGCCGGTGCTGGAGCGGATCGGCGCGGCGCCGGGCGGGCTGGAGGCGGCGGTCGACGCGGCCGCCGGGCACGTCTTCGACCTGGCGGGCGAACTGCCGCTGCGGGCCTCGCTGATCGACACCGCCGGGGACGGCGGGCAGGTCCTGGTCCTGCTCGTGCACCACATCGCCGCCGACGGCTGGTCCGCCGGACCGCTGGTCCGCGACCTGGCGGCCGCCTACGAGGCCCGCCTGGCGGGATCGGCGCCCGGCTGGCAGCCGCTGCTGGTGCAGTACACCGACTACACGCTGTGGGAGCGCGAGGTCCTGGAGGGGGAGGCGGCCGCCGCGCACATCGCATACTGGAAGGACGCCCTGGCGGACGCGCCGCCCGCGCTGGAGCTGACCGGTGCCCGTACCCGGCCCGCCGAGGCCTCGCACCGGGGCGCCGCGGTGCCGCTGGAGCTGGATGCCGGCACGCACGCCCGGCTGGAGGCACTGGCACTGGAGCACGGGGCCACGCTGTTCATGGTGGTCCAGGCCGCGTTCGCGGCGATCCTCACCCGGCACGGCGCGGGCACGGACCTCCCGCTCGGCACGGTGACCGCGGGCCGGGACGACGAGGCCCTCGACGACCTGGTCGGGTTCTTCGTCAACACCCTCGTGCTGCGCTGCGACACCTCCGGCGACCCGTGCTTCACGGAGCTGCTCGCCCGCGTCCGGGCGACCGACCTCGCGGCCTACGCCCATCAGGACCTGCCCTTCGACCTGGTCGTCGAGCAGCTGAACCCGGTGCGTTCCACCGCCCACCACCCGCTGGTCCAGGCGATGGTCCAGGTCCAGCCGGCCGAACCGCAGGTGCCGGCGGGAACGGCCCTGGCCGGGACGCCGCTCGGGGCGGCCTCCGGGTACACCAAGTTCGACCTGACCGTGTCCCTGACGGAGACGCGGGCCGCGGACGGGACGCCGGGCGGGCTGGCCGGCGTACTCGAATACGCGACGGACCTGTACGACGGGCCGACGGCGGCGGTGCTCGCCGGGCATCTGGCGCGCGTCCTGCGGGCGGTGGCCGCGGATCCGCGGCAGCGGATCGGCGACCTGCCGCTCCTGTCGCCCGAGGAGGAGTTCCGGCTCGTCACGCAGTACAACGACACGGCGGTGCCGCGGACCTCCTGCGGACCGGTGCACGAGCGGTTCGCGGCGCAGGCCCGCCGGACGCCGCTGCGCACCGCGCTGTCGTACGGGGAGGAGACCCTCGGCTACGCCGCGCTGGACGCCCGCGCCAACGTCCTGGCGCACCGGCTGATCGAGGCGGGGGTGGGCCGGGGCGGTGCGGTGGGGGTGCTGCTGGACCGCAGCCCGCACCTGCCCGTGGCCGCGCTGGCGGTGCTCAAGTGCGGGGCGGCGTACGTACCGCTGGACCCGCGGCTGCCGGACGCCCGGGTGGCCATGATCATGGAGGACGTGGGTGCGCGGGTCCTCCTGACGCAGGAGGCGCACGCCGGCTCCGCGGCCGTGCGGCGCCAGCTCGACGCGGGAGCCCGCGTGCTGTCCGTCGACACGCCGGTGACGGGCTTCCCGGAGAGCGATCCGGGGGTGGCCGTCGGCGAGGACGAGCTGATGTACGTCATGTTCACCTCGGGTTCGACCGGCCGCCCCAAGGGCGTCGGCGTCACCCACCGCAACGTGGTGGAGCTGATCACCGACCGCTGCTGGGACCTGGCCAACCACCGCCGGATGCTGGTCCATTCGGCGATCGGCTTCGACGCCTCGACGTACGAGCTGTGGGTGCCGCTGCTGAACGGCGGGCAGCTGGTCATCGCCCCGGGCGACGGCACGGACGTCGCCGGGCTCGACCACACCATCCGCACCTACGACGTCACCGCCGCCTACTTCACCATGGGTCTCTTCCACATCATGGCGGACGAGGGCCTGGACACCCTCAAGCTCCTCGACGAGGTGTGGACCGGCGGTGACGTGGCCTCGCCGAGCGCCCTCCAGCGGGTCCTGGACCACTGCCCCGACACGGTCCTCGTCCACTCGTACGGCCCCACCGAGACGACCTTCGCCTCCCACCAGCAGCGCTTCCCGCTCGACCTGCGGGTCGTCCACGGCGTCCACCTCGGCGCTGCCCTCGACAACATGCGCGTCCACGTCCTGGACGAGCGTCTGCGCCCGGTCCCGGTGGGGGTCGCCGGCGAGATGTACCTCGCCGGTACGCAGGTGGCCCGCGGCTACGTCGGGCGGCCAGGGCTGACGGCGGAGCGGTTCGTCGCCGACCCGTTCGGGGCGGACGGCGGCCGGATGTACCGCACCGGCGACCTGGTCCACTGGACGCCGGCCGGGGAACTGCGGTTCATCGGGCGGGCCGACGGACAGGTCAAGCTGCGCGGCTTCCGCATCGAGCCGGGCGAGATCGAGGAGACCCTCGCCCGCCACCCGGGCGTGGGCCAGGCCGCCGTCGTCGTCCGCGAGGACGGCCCGGGCGGCAAGCGGCTCGTGGCGTACGCCGTCCCGCGCGCCGGCCACGCGCCCGAGGAGGCCGCGCTGCTGCGGTGGCTGGCGGACGAGCTGCCCGAGCACATGGTCCCCTCGGCCCTCGTCCTCCTCGACGGCATCCCGCTGACCGTCAACGGCAAACCGGACCGGGCCGCCCTGCCCGCGCCCGCACCGGCGGCCGGTGCCCCGGGGCGCCGGGCGCGCACCCCGCGCGAGGAGGTCCTGTGCGGGCTGTTCGCCGAGGTGCTCGGGGTGGAGGGGGTCGGCATCGACGACAACTTCTTCGCCCTGGGCGGGCATTCACTGCTCGGGGTGCGCCTGGTGAGCCGGATGCGGACGGTCCTGGGGCTGGAGCGCGGCGTACGGGACCTGTTCCGCACCCCGACGGTGGCGGGGCTCCTCGGCGACGAGCCCAGCGGCTTCGACCCGATGGGGGTGCTCCTCCCCCTCCAGACACGGGGTGCGCGGCAGCCGCTCTTCTGCATCCACCCCGGCACCGGGGTGGGCTGGCCGTACGCCGGGCTGGCCCGTCATCTCGGGCCGGACCAGCCGCTGTACGCGATCCAGGCGCGGGCCCTGAGCGAGCTCGGCCATTCCCCGGAGACGGTCGAGGAGATGGTGGAGGACTACCTGCCGCTGATCCGCGAGGTCCAGCCGCACGGCCCGTACCGCTTCCTCGGCTGGTCCTTCGGCGGCACGGTCGCCCACGCCCTGGCCGTCCGGCTGGCGGAACTGGGGGAACGCACCGACCTGCTGGCCATGATGGACGTCCACCTTCTGCCGACCGAGCCGCAGCGGCGCCGGATGACCCCCGCGCAGAAGCGGGACATGCTGGTCGGGGACGCCTCCGACGAGCCCGAGGACGCGCCCTTCGACGTGGACGCGCTCATCGGACTGGTCCGGCTGAAGGACCCGGTCCTCGGAGCCTTCTCGGACGAGGAGATCCGGTCCGTCATCGGCGCCTCCGTCGACCACGCCGAGATCATGAACCTGTACACCCCGCGCCCCGTCGCCACCGACCTGCTTTTCCTGGCGGCGATCGAGGACGGGGAGACGGAGAACACGCTCGCGCAGCACTGGATTCCCTATGTCGAGGGCAGCGTCGAGAACCACGTCATCGGGGTCCCGCACACAAGAATGGGTGAGCCGGAACCCCTCGCCCTGATCGGCCGTATCCTTTCCGAGAAATTGAGGAGTCTGTCATGACCAATCCTTTCGACGACACCGAGGGCACCTTCCACGTCGTGGTGAACGAGGAGGGACAGCACGCCCTGTGGCCCACGTTCGCTGACGTTCCCGCAGGCTGGGACGTGGTGTGGGGGGCAGGGAGCCGAGCCGGCGCGCTCGCCTACGTGGAGGAGAACTGGACGGACATCCGCCCCAAGAGCCTGATCGCCCAGTACTCCTGAATGCTGCTCCCGGCCTGTGAAGTCGTGTCCCGCACCCGCGGGGCACGACTTCTTTTTTCCCTCCCACAGGCCCCCGGCCGAGGCTGCATGATTCCGCCATACTGCCGCCTCGACTTCCCCTCGGGGGTCCCGCTGCTTTCTATATTCTGGGTATGCGACGACGGAATGTGAACATCCTGCTCACCGGCACGGAATCGGATTCCCACACCTGGAATCTCGTCTACCTCCAGCTCCTGCTGGAGGAACTCGGACACCGGGTCCACAACCTGGGGCCCTGTGTGACGGACGACCTGCTGACCGCCGCCTGCACGGCCGGCGAGCCCGGCCTCGTGGTCATCAGCAGCGTGAACGGGCACGGCTACCGGGACGGCCTGAACGCGGTCCGCGCCCTGCGCCGGGACGGTTTCACCGGTCCCGTCGTCATCGGCGGCCAGCTGGGCGTCGCGGGCACCGCCGACCCGGAGCAGCGCGGCCGCCTCCTCGCCGCGGGCTGCGACGCGGTGTTCGACGACGGCGACGTCAACGCCTTCCTGGAGCACCTGGGTTCGCTCGCCGGGCGGCACGGTACCCGGGCCGTGGCATGACCGCCGCGACGCTCCGCGCCGCACCGGCCGCCGTCGCCGCGGGGGACGGAGCGGCCGCTGCCGCCCCCTCGTTCGGCGGCTTCGTCGCCCGCGCGGCGGCGGCCGGCCGGCTCGTCGTCCAGCCCCGCATGGGCTTCAGCGACCCGCGCCGGATGCGGGAGGGCCTGGAGCGCACCAGGTCCGCGGTCGCCACCACCGTCGGCACCCTCACCATCGACAGCTACACCCGGGTCGGCGCCCTCGCCGCCGCCCGCGCCGCCGTCGACGAGGGCGCCCCGCTCAACGGCTACCCGATCGCCACCCACCCGGCCTCCCGCACCCGGCGCCTGCTCGCCGGGGTCCTGGACGCCGGTTTCCCGGTCCAGGTCCGGCACGGCTCCTCCCGCCCCGAGGCCATCGTCCGGGCGCTCACCGCGGCCGGGCTCGACGCCACCGAGGGCGGACCCGTCTCGTACTGCCTCCCCTACGGCCGCACCCCGCTCGCCGAGTCGGTCGACAACTGGGCCCGCTGCTGCGAACTGCTGGCCGAGCTGGCGCCGCCGCCCCGCACACCCCACCTGGAGAGCTTCGGCGGCTGCATGCTCGGCCAGCTCTGCCCGCCCGGGCTGCTGGTCGCGCTCAGCCTGCTGGAGGGGATGTTCTTCGCCCGGCACGGCATCCGCAGCGTCTCCCTCAGCTACGCCCAGCAGACCGACGCGGCCCAGGACACGGAGGCGGTGCGGGCCCTGCGCCGGCTCGCCGGGGAGTTCCTGCCGGCCTCCGTGGACCGGCACGTCGTCCTCTACACGTACATGGGGGTCTTCCCGTCCACCGCGCGCGGGGCGACCCGGCTGCTGGAGGCCTCCGCACGGCTGGCGGTGCGGGCCGGGGCGCAGCGGCTGATCGTGAAGACCTCCGCCGAGGCGCACCGGATCCCGACCGTACGGGAGAACGTACGGGCCCTGGAGACGGCGGCGGCCACGGCTGCGCTGACCGAGCGGCTGCCCGAACCCCGCGAGCCGGCCGACAGCGAGGTGTACCGGGAGGCGCGGGCCTTCGTGGAGGCCGTGCTGGACCTCGGGGACGACCTCGGCCGGGCCCTGCGCACCGCCTTCGCCCGGGGCGTCCTGGACGTCCCGTACTGCCTGCACCCGGACAACGCCGGCCGCTCACGGAGCTTCGTGGACGGGTCCGGACGGCTGCGCTGGTCGGAGGTCGGCGCGATGCCGGTGACCGCGCACCTCGCCCGGGGCGCGCGCGCGCCGATGACCGCCGACGGGCTGCTCGCGGCCGTGCACGGGGTGGCCCGGCGCTACGACGCCCCGGGACCCGACGACTGAACGGGCGCGCACGCGCCCGGAGCCCGCACCGCACCGCACCGCACCGCACACCGATACGAACAGGCCGATACGAACAGGAGCCGACATGGAGACGCAGAACGACACCGGGACCGGGGTGGCGGGCCCGCCCCCGCTGGCCGAGCACCTGCGCTCGCCGCAGCTGCGGTCCGCGATGCTGGTCCAGCAGGAAGTCCTGCACGCCGCACGGGAGTTCCTGCGCGGCCAGGGATGCGTGGAACTGCTGCCGCCGCTGGTCGGGCCGGTCACCGACCCCGGCGGGCGCGGCGCGAAGGCGCTGGACGTCGACTACTACGGGCAGCCGTACAAGCTGATGACGAGCGCGATCCTCTACAAGCAGGCCTCGCTGAAGGGCTTCCCGCGGCTCTTCTACATCGCGCCGAACGTGCGGGTCGAGCCGCCGGAGACGGCGTCCACGGGACGGCACCTGGTGGAGTTCCACCAGATCGACGTGGAGCTGGCGGGCGGGACCCGGCAGGACGCCCAGGAGACGGCCGCCGGGCTGCTGACGCACGTGGTGGAACACGTGTGGACGGCGGTACCGGAGGTCCTGCGCGGACTGGGCCGCGACGAGATGGACTTCGCCGAGCTGCGGTCCGGGAAGTTCGACGCCTGCACCCACGAGGAGGCCGTGGCGCGCCTGCTGGGGCGGGGCCACCCGCAGAGCCCGGACGCCGAGATCGACTGGGCGGGCGAGAAGGTCCTCTCCCTGGAGTCCGACCGGCCGTTCTTCATCAACGACTATCCCAAGGGCTCGCGCGGCTTCTACGACCGCGAGGACCCCGAACGTCCCGGTGTGCTGCGCAACTTCGACCTGATCGCGCACGGCGGGTACGGGGAGCTGGTCAGCGGCAGCGAGCGGGAGTCCGACTACGCGACGCTCGTCACCCGGATGCGGGAGAGCGGCGAGAACCCCGCCAAGTACGCCTGGTACCTGGATCTGGCCCGCGAGGGCATCGAGGCCAGCGCCGGCTTCGGCATGGGCCTCCAGCGCCTCGTCCGGTTCCTGACCGGGCTGGACGCACTGTGGCAGGTCAGCGCCTACCCGAAGCTGCCGGGGGTGGTCGCGCCGTGAGCGGGATGCGGGCGGCGGGCTTCCCGGAGGAGGCCGTACGGGCCCGGGCGCGGGCGGGAACGGCCGAGGTGTTCCCGGCGCCGGACGGCTACGGGACCGAGCTGTACGGGGCCGGGCGGGCGGGGGCCGGCCCGTCGGGGGCGGACCGGCTGGACGGGCTGCGCATCGCGCCGCCGGTGTTCATGCCGCGCCGCCTGGAGAAGCTGATCGAGCTGGGCCGGGAGCCCTCGTACGAGGACGTGGACCTGCGCACCACGGTCGGCGGATTCCCGGCCGAACTCCCCGTCTACCTCTCCGCGTTCGGCTCCACCCGGGCGGGCAGCGGCGACCTCGGCACGGCCGCCGCCCGGCAGGCGGCACGGCTGGGCATCCCGATGGTGATCGGCGAGAACATGGTGCCGGTGCACGGCTACCGGCGCGCCGACGACGGCACCCGGCCGGCACTCCTGGCGCGGGTGGCCGCGTACGCGGAGGCCGTCGCGGACGGGGTCGGCGGCGTGGTGGTGCAGCAGTCCACCGAGGACGCCGACTCCGAGGTGTGGAACCTGCTCTACAGCGACCCGGGCACCCGCCCCCTGCGGGACTCCGGGCGGCTCGGCTTCGAGCTGAAGGTGGGGCAGGGCGCGAAGCCCGGGCTCGGCGGGATGACGGTGGTGGGCGCGGCCGAAGCAGAACGGCTCGCCGGACAGTTCACCGTACGGGACCTGCTGGACGACCCCGGCCTGAGGCTGCGGTGCGCGACGCCCGGAACCTTCACCGAGGAGATCGTGCGGCAGCAGCTGCGGTTCATGCGGAACAACTTCCCGCTGGCGCGCACCTGGGTGAAGTTCCACCCCGGCCGGGACATCGCGCGGGCCGCCGCGACGGCCTGGGCCGCGGGCGCCGACGCCGTCACCGTGGACGGCGCGGAGGGCGGCACCGGCTGGGCCCCGCGGGTGTTCCTGGACCAGGTGGGGCTCCCGCTCGGGGAGTGCCTGCGCCGGATCGGCCGGCCGGGCGGGGACCTGCTCGCCGCGGGCCGGATCTGGGAGGGCGGGCGGGCCGTCCGGGCCCTGGCCCTGGGCGCCACGGCGGTGGGCCTGGGGAGGGCCGCCCTGCTCGCCGTCGACGAGGACCCGCGGGCCGGGCTGGTCCGGCTGGTGGAGGCCCTGGCGCTGGAGACCCGGCTGCTGGTCAGCGCGGTGGGCAAGTACCGCGCGGCGGACCTGGATCCCGAGGACGTGTGGTCCCCGGACGAACCGGTGGCCCCGCCTGCCGTCGCGGTCGGAGGCCGCCCGTGACCGCCCGCGGGCCGCGCGCCGCGGCCCGGCCCCGGCGGGCGGGCCGGCCAGGCGGCCGCGCCCGGCCCGGAACGGGGCCTGGCCCGGTCCCGGCGGGGCGGGGCGGGCGGAGCCGCGGGCCCGGCCGGCGGCCCGGGCCGGGCCCCGGCACGGTGCGGGCGCGGTTCCGGCTCGCCGGGACCCCGGGGGTCACCGCGACCCCGGTGCGCGGCGCGGGACCCGCCCCGGCCGCCGCGCACCGGGTCCTCGTCCAGGCCGGGCTCGGCCACCTCGGCGGGCACCTCCGCCTGTACGCGTACGGCCCGGCACCCCGGGGCCGGGACCTCGCGCGGGCCGCCCGGCGAGCGGTGACTGCCGCGCTGGCGGCCCGGCCCCGCCCGGGCGACCCGTACGGGGGCTGAGACGGGAGCAGCGCCCCGGCCCGCCCTCCCTCGCCGTCCCCTTCCGCTCGCTCCCTCCCCACCACTCCCCTTCCTTCCGCTCCCTTCCCTCCGCTCCCTTCCTTCCGCTCCCCTTCCTTCCGCTCCCCTTCCTTCCGCTCCCCTTCCTTCCTCGACTCACAGAGAACAGGTGCCCCATGGACACCCCCCAGCCATCCGCCGCCGGCGACGCCGGGACTCCGTCACCGGAACAGGTCCCGTGGGGCCGCGTCAGTTCCCTCGTCGGAGGCCAGGCCGCCGTCCAGCTCGGCAGCTTCGCGCTGCTCATCGCCATGAACTGGACGGCCGTGCAGATCGGCGGCACCCGTGCGGTGACCCTGCTGATGCTCGCCGCCACCGTCCCGCGCGCCCTGATGCTGATCTTCGGCGGGGCGGTGGCCGACACCCTCGGGCCGCGCTTCGTCCTGCTGCGCACCACCGCCGCGCGGGTCGTCCTGCTCGCCGGTGGAGCCCTCGTCACCGCCACCACCCGGGAACTCTGGCCGCTGGTGGTGATCGCGCTGGTCGAGGGGATCCTGCTCGGCCTGGCCGGACCCGCCTCCGGGGTCCTGCTCCCGATGTTCGCCCGGGGCGACCAGCTGGCCCGCGCCAACTCCCTGTACGCGATGGTGCTCCGCGTCGCACCCATCCTCGGAGCGCCCGCCGGAGCCTTCCTGATCACCGTCGGCGAGCTGTGGCTGGCCATGCTGGCCGGCGCGGTCACCGGCGCGATCTGGCTCGGCTGCCTGCTGCACGTCACCCACGGGTTCGTCCGGCCGGAGCCGGAGCCCGGGGTCTCGCTGGTCAAACGGTCCGGCGACGGATTCAAGCTGCTGGCCCGGCACCCGCGCCTGCGCTGGATGTTCGTCGCCGCCCTGTGCCTGGACATGGCGTTCAGCTGGCCCGCGGAGGTCGCGCTGCCGCTGCTGGTCTCCGAGCGCGGCTGGGGGGTCGGCGCGGTGGGTGTGGTGCTGGCCGCGTTCAGCGTGGGGGCGCTCGGCTCCAGTGCGGTCGGGGCGGCGCTCGCCCACCGGATCCCCATGTTCGTACGGCTCGTGGTCACCGGGGCGGGCCTCGCGGCCGGAATCCTGGTCATGGCGCTGATGCCGTCCGTGGTCTCCCTCACCGCCGTCGCCGCCGGGGTCGGCCTGCTCTCCGGTCTCAACGGCCCGGCCATCGTGACCCTCTACCAGCAGTCGGCCCCCGAGGACCGGATGGGGGCGGCCATGTCGACCCTCTCCCTCGCGGGCATCGGCACCGCACCGATCTCGATCGCCGTCTTCAGCTCCCTGTCGCTGGTCCTCGGTGTCCAGACGACCTGGCTGCTGTGCGGGGCCATCGCGTTCGTCTCCCCGGTGGCGGCCGTCATGGCGCTGCGCCACCCCGCGAAGGCGGAGGAGCAGGCGCCCGTGGACCTGCCGGTTCCGGCCGGCGTGTGAGGAGGCCCCGATGACGCTCGCCACCACGACGGCCACCGTCCCCGCCCCGGCCGTCTCCCCGGCCGCCCGCCCGCTCCTGGTCCCCGAACGGCTGTCGGACGACGGGCCCGGCGGTGCGGTGCTGGTGGCCGCGAGCCCGCAGCTGTGGCTCGTGGACACCACCGGCTACCGGGCCCACGCGGCACGGCACGCCCCGGGCACCCTGGACGCCCAGGAGCTGGCCCGTGCCGCCGAGTTCGTCCGCGCGGCCGACCGTGACGCGTACGTCTGCGCGCACGTGGCGCTGCGCCGGCTGCTCGGGGCGTACCTGGGCACTCCCCCGCGCGAGGTGACCGTGGAACGGGCCCCCTGCGCGCACTGCGACGAGCCGCACGGGCGGCCCGTCCTGCCGGGCGGCGCCCTGCACTTCTCCCTCTCGCACTGCACCGGGATCAGCCTGCTGGCCTTCGCGACCGCGCCGGTCGGGGTGGACGTGGAGGAGATCGTGCAGCCGCGGACCATCGCGGAGACCGCCGACGTGCTGCACCCGCGGGAGGCGGCCGAGCTGGCGCTGCTGCCGGCCGCGGAACGGCCGGTGGCCTTCACCCGGGTGTGGACGCGCAAGGAGGCGTACCTGAAGGGCCTCGGGGTCGGGCTCTCGGCGGATCCCGCGTCCGACTACGTGGGGGCGGGATCGGCTCCGGCGCGGGTGCCGGGCTGGAGCCTGACGGACGTCCTGGTCCCCGAGGGCCATTGCGGGGCGGTCGCGCTCCGGGGGCGGTGACCCCGCCCGCCGCCCGTCCCGGGGTCACGCCCGCCGCCCGCGGGGTGGGCGAGGCGTGCTCCAGCGGCGCCGACGGGTCGGTCGTCACGTCCAGGGGCGCCGGCTGGGCGCCCGCGCGGACCAGCAGGTCGCCGAGGGCCGCGATCATCGCGGCGTTGTCGGTGCACAGGGTCATCGGCGGCACCCGCAGCTCGAGCCCGGCCGAGGCGCACCGCCGCTCGGCCGGCGTCCGCACCCGGGAGTCGGCCGCCACCCCGCCGGCCACCACCGGCGTCCGCACCCCGTGGGCGGTGCAGGCCGCGACCGCCTTGCGGGTGCGGACGCCGGCCACCGTCTCCCGGAGCGCGGCCGCGCCGTCGGCGACCGGCGGCTCCTCGCCGCGCAGCCGGTACCCCTCGGCCTCCGAATGACCGGCAGCGGTAGGCGACATGACACAGGAGCGGCTGTGAGAACGGACACGTGCCCCGTTCGGAACCCCGGCCGCCGCTCCCCCATCGAACGAGGAGCCGGGTGCGTCAGCGGGGTGGGAGTCACACAATGTCCAGCAAGGTTCGCGGGGGGTCCGCAGGGGTCGCCCTGTTCGTCGGCGTCCTCGGCGCGCTGCTCGTCGGGGGCCTGTGGTTCGCCTGGGAGCTGCGCGGGATCACCGCCCACCTCGAGGACGGGGACCCCGCGCAGGGCACCTACCAGCAGGACCCCCAGCGCGCCGACCGGACGGCGGCCGCCGTGCTCGACGGCATAGCCAAGGAGGCCCCGGAACAGCCCACCGACGCCCAGGCCTTCGGCGGGGACGCCCCGGTGGACTGGCGGAAGACCGGATGGCAGCCCTCCGAGCCGCTGGTGGCCCGCACGGCGGCCGCCGAGCCCGCGATCGGCGCCCTGTTCTCCCCCGGCACCGACGGCGACGGCGACCACCACTGCTCGGCGGGTGTGGTCCACTCCCCCGCCGGTGACCTCGTCGTCACCGCCGCCCACTGCGTGTACCAGGGTGGCTTCCGCAGCAACCTCGCCTTCGCCCCCGGATACCGCGACGGAGTCGCGCCGTACGGGGTCTGGGTGCCCACCCGGATCGACGTGGACCCCCGCTGGGCCGAGGACGAGGACCCGGACCACGACGTGGCCTTCCTGCGGCTGCGCCGCCCCGGGCATCCCGGCCAGCGGCTGGAGGACGTCACCGGCTCCCTGACGATCCGCTTCCAGGCCGAACTGCCCGCACCCGCCCGGCTCGTGGGCTACCCGAACGGCGACGAGCTGCCGCTGGACTGCCGGACCACCGCACGCGCGGCCGGGCCGACGCAGCTGCGCCTGGACTGCGCGGACGTCCCCAACGGCACCAGCGGCGGCCCGGTGCTGACGGACGGGCACCTCCTGATCGGGGTGATCGGCGGCCGTGACGGGGGCGGCGACGACGAGACCTCGTACAGCGTCCACTTCGGCGACGCCGTCCGGGCCCTGTACGAACGGTCCTCCGCCCCCTAGGGATCGGGGGACGGGTCCGCGGGCCGGTGGTGGGGCGGGTAGGGGGTCGTCTCCGGTGCGCTCGGCAGGCGCCATCCGGACAGGACGCGGATCACCGTGGCCGGGCCGAGCAGGGCGCTCGGCGGGGTGGAGAGGGACAGCACCCCGAAGAACCGCCCCGAGACGGCGGGATCCCTGTTGGCGCCCACCATCACCCGTGACATGTACCGCTGGAGGATCCGGGTGGCCCGGTCCGGCGGCGGCCCCTGCGTGCCCGGGTACCGCATGTCCTCGCTGGTGGCGATCTGCCAGGCCGTCCGGGCGGCGGCCACCGTCCGGCGCTGGATCCGGCGGGCGGCCCCCGGGACGCTCCCCGAGTCCAGGCCGCGGATCTCCCGGCGCAGGGCGTCGGCCGCCAGCGCGGCCACGGTCATCCCGTGCCCGTACACCGGGTTGAACCGGCAGGCCGCGTCACCGAGCACGACGAAGCCCGCCGGCCAGCGGTCCAGGCGCTCGTAGTGCAGCCATTCGTTCGCCGTCGCGCGGAACCCGGTGGCCGCGGACAGCGGCTTCGCCTCCCGCAGGGCCTCGTAGAGCGCCGGGCTGCGCAGGCTGCGGGTGAAGCCGAGGAACTCCTCGTCCCCGGTGGGCGGGGCGTGCTCGCCGTTGCCGATGAGCGTCACCAGCCAGCGGGTGCGGTCCAGCGGGACGAGCACGGCCCCGCGCGGGCTGTCCGGGCGGCCCTGCACGTACATGCCGTGCCAGCGCCGCGCGGGATCCGGCGGTATCTCGAAGTAGCGGCTGGAATAGGCGAGTCCGGAGTCGTACCGGGTGACTTCGGCCGCCGGGAAGCCGCGGGCGGCGAGCCAGGCCGGGGCCTTGGAGGTGCGCCCCGTCGCGTCGACCACGAACCCGGCGGCGAGCGGCTCACCGTGGCGGAACTCCACCCCGGTCACCGAGCGCCCGTCCGCCGAGCCGACGAGCCCGGTGGCCCGGCTGCCGGCCCGCAGCCGGATCCGGTCGTGCCGCAGGACCTCCCGGCGGACCGTCCAGTCGATCAGCTCCCGGTCCGCCAGCAGGACTTCGGTTCCGGGGACCGGCCGGAACCAGTCGGCCGGGCTCAGCCAGAGGAAGTCCCCCGGGGACTCCAGCAGGGAGGCTCCCCCGCCCAGCAGCCGGTCCGTGACCCCCGGCAGCAGTTCTTCGATCAGCTCCACGCCCCGCGACCACAGCACGTGCACGTGCCGGGACTGCGGGACGCCCGGCCGGAACGCCGGGCCGTCCTCGGGCAGCTCGTCCCGCTCGACCAGGGTCACCCGCGCGAACCGGTCCGCGAGCACCCGCGCCGCCAGCATCCCGGCCAGGCCCGCCCCGAGGACCACCGCATGGTCGCGGGCTGGTGGGTGGTTGTCCGTATCGTCGTCGTCCATGCCCCGAGTGTCCGGCCCGCGGGCCCGCACGGGTCAGGTCCCGGCCGGGGCGGACGGAGGCACCCGGGGGCGGACGGGCTCACACCGGGGCGCCCGGCCGGGGCGTCTCCGCGGACGTCGGGGCTCTTCCCGGAGCGGCGGCTCCACGACCTCGAGCGCCGGTGGGCAGCACGCCGGCCCCCCGCAGAGCGGCGCGGCAGGAATGCCTACGGGACTCCGGTCCGCTTCTGCGGGACCGCCCAGAGCAGTTCGCCCCCGTGTCGTCGAGGGGGCCGCCGGCGTCCGCCGGAGTGTGACCAGGGGCGGGAGGGGGCGCCGGTCGCACCGGCCAGTAGGCTGCGGGTCCGCCTTCCTTCCGCTTCC
The DNA here is from genome assembly GCF_042716875.1 of Streptomyces sp. NPDC058646. Lineage (NCBI taxonomy): Bacteria > Bacillati > Actinomycetota > Actinomycetes > Kitasatosporales > Streptomycetaceae > Streptomyces > Streptomyces sp. NPDC058646. The sequence continues at coordinate 27,429 of NZ_JBHXRK010000006.1, forward strand.
GCTCCCCCGAGGTACCGCGCCGTGAGCTCCGCACCGCCCCCCATGCCCGTGACGGTCGTCGGCCTCGGCGCCGACGGCTGGGCCGGGCTCACCGCTGCAGCGCGGTCCGCGCTGACGTCCGCCGAGGTGCTGATCGGCGGGCCGCGCCAGCTCGCCCTGCTGCCGCCCGCCGAATGCGCGGGCGAGCGGGTGGCGTGGCCGAGCCCGCTGCGTCCCGCCGTCGCCGGGCTGACCGCCCGGCACGCCGGCCGGCGCATCGCGGTGCTCGCCAGTGGCGACCCCATGTTCTACGGGATCGGCCGCGCCCTCGCCGAGGAGCTGGGGCCCGGAGCGCTGCGGGTCCACCCGCACCCCTCCTCGGTGTCGTACGCCTGCGCCCGCCTGGGCTGGCCGGTGGAGGACACCGAGGTCGTCACCGTGGTCGGCCGCCCGGTGGCCCGGCTGGCCGCCGCCCTGTACGAGGGACGGCGGGTCCTGGTGCTGAGCGCGGGCGCGGGTTCCCCGGCGGAGATCGCGGCCCTGCTCCGGGAGCGCGGCTTCGGCCCGAGCCGGATGCGGGTGCTGGAGCAGTTGGGGTCGGAGCGCGAGGACGCGTACGAGGGCCGGGCGGACGCCTGGGACCACGCGCCGGGCGATCCGCTGAACGTGGTGGCCGTGGACTGCCGCCGGGACCCGGCGGCGGCCACCCCCCGCCTCGGAGCCACCCCCGGGTTGCCGGACACCGCCTACGAGCACGACGGGCAGCTCACCAAGCGCCGCGTCCGGGCCGCGACCCTGTGCGCGCTGGCGCCCGCACCCGGTGAGCTGCTGTGGGACATCGGCGGCGGCTCGGGGTCGATCGGCATCGAGTGGATGCGCACGCACCCGTCCTGCCGGGCGGTGGCCGTGGAGCGCGTCCCGGAACGGGCCGCGCGGATCACCCGTAACGCGGCGGCGCTCGGCGTGCCCGGCCTGCGCGTGGTGACCGGCGCCGCCCCGGACGCCCTCGCCGGTCTTCCCGCCCCCGACGCGGTGTTCGTCGGCGGCGGGCTCACCGCCCCGGGCCTGCTGGACGCGGTGTGGGACGTGCTGGCCCCGGGCGGCCGGCTCGTGGTCAACGCCGTCACCCTGGAGTCGGAGGCGGTCCTCACCGACCGCTACCGGCGCCACGGCGGCGAACTGGTGAAGCTGTCCGTGGCGCAGGCCGTGCCGGTCGGGGGTTTCACGGGCTGGCGGCAGGCGATGCCGGTCACGCAGTGGTCAGTGACAAAGGAGATGGATCGGACATGACCGTGTACTTCATCGGTGCGGGCCCCGGCGCCGCCGACCTGATCACGGTGCGCGGCGCGCGGACCCTGGCCGCCGCCCCCGTCTGCCTGTACGCGGGCAGCCTCGTGCCGCGCGAACTGCTCGCCGAGTGCCCGCCCGACGCGCGCCTGGTCGACACCTCGCAGCTGAACCTGGACCAGATCGTCGCCGAGCTCGTACGCGCCCACGCGGCGGGCCAGGACGTGGCGCGGCTGCACTCGGGCGACCCGTCGGTCTTCAGCGCCGTCGCCGAGCAGATGCGGCGGCTCGACGCCGAAGGCATCCCCTACGAGGTCGTCCCGGGCGTGCCAGCCTTCGCCGCGGCGGCCGCCGCGCTGAAGCGGGAGCTGACGGTGCCGACGGTCGGCCAGACCGTGATCCTGACCCGGATCGCCCAGCAGGCCACCCCGATGCCGCCCGGCGAGGACCTGGCCACGCTGGGCCGCAGCGGCGCCCTGCTGGTGCTGCACCTGGCCACCCGGTACGTCGACCGGGTCGTCGACGAGCTGCTGCCGCACTACGGGGCCCAGTGCCCGGCGGCGGTGGTGGCGATGGCCAGCCGTCCCGACGAGCTGATCCTGCGCGGCACCCTGGCCGACATCGCCGGCCAGGTGAAGGCGGCGGGCCTGGTCCGCACGGCCGTCATCCTCGTGGGCCGCACCCTGGGGGCCGAGCAGTTCCGCGACAGCCACCTCTACTCCGCCGAGCGGGACCGGCATGTCTGTTGAACCGGCCCGCCACGTACTGGTCCTGGGGGGTACGACGGAGGCCCGGCAGCTCGCGGAGGCACTGGCCCGGGAGTCCTCGTACCGGGTGACGACCTCGCTCGCGGGCCGGGTCGCCCGGCCCGTGCTGCCGCCCGGCGAGGTCCGGATCGGGGGCTTCGGCGGGATCACGGGGCTCGCGGGCTGGATCGTCGGCCACGACGTCACGCACGTCGTCGACGCCACCCACCCCTTCGCGGAGCAGATGAGCCGCCACGCCCGCGAGGCGGAGGCGCTCACGGGCGTGCCGCTGCTGGCCCTGCGCCGCTCCGGCTGGGCGGCCGGGCCCGGTGACGCCTGGACCTTCACGGACTCCCTCGCCGGGGCGGCGGCGTTGCTGCCCCCGCTCGGCAGCCGGGCCTTCCTGACCACGGGCCGGATGGGGCTGCACTCCTTCGCCCACCTCACCGACACCTGGTTCCTGGTGCGCTCGGTGGACCCTCCGGCGCAGCCTGCGCCGCCACGTCTCGAAGTCCTCCTGGACCGGGGCCCGTTCACCCTCGAAGGCGAGCGGGAACTGCTGGCCCGCCACAGGATCGACGTCCTGGTGACCAAGGACAGCGGAGGCTCCGCCACCGCGCCGAAGCTCACCGCGGCCCGCGAGGCCGGCATCCCGGTCCTCGTCGTACGCCGGCCCCCGGCCCCCGGGGACGTCCGGGAGGCGTCCTCGGTGGCCGCGGCCCTGGACTGGCTGGGCTGCGCCCACCCGCGCTGATCGTCCCCGCGTACCTGCTGGCGGCCGGGTGTTCGGGCGGCGGCCGGGGCGGCGCACCAGGAGTGGACGCCGACCCCGTTCGACCCGAAGGACCCGTCGATCCCGAAGTACACGGTGCCGCCCCCGAGGCAGGGGCGCGCCCCTCACCCGTAGCGGCGCGGCGTCCAGGTGAGGCGCGACCCGTCGGCCCGTTCGGTGACCTGGGTCTGTGAGGAGCCGACGAGCAGGATCGTGCGCATGTCCACCTCGGACGGCTCCAGCTCGGCGAGCGGGACGATCCGCACCGACTGCTCCGGGCCGCCGACGTCGCGCGCGACGACCACCGGGGTCTGCGGCGAGCGCAGCTCCAGCAGCAGTTCCCGGGCCTGGGCCACCTGCCAGGTACGGCTGCGGGAGCCGGGGTTGTACAGGGCGAGGACCAGATCGGCGGCGGCTGCCGTGCGCAGCCGCTCCGCGATGACCTCCCACGGCTTGAGCCGGTCGGACAGGGAGATCGTGGCGTAGTCGTGGCCGAGGGGGGCGCCCGCCGCGGCGGCCGCCGCGTTGGCGGCCGTCACCCCCGGCAGGACCCGTACGGGCACGTCCTTGTACTCGGCCTGCCCGGCGACCTCCAGGACGGCCGTGGCCATGGCGAAGACGCCGGGGTCGCCACCGGAGACCACCGCGACCCGCCGGCCGCGGCGGGCCAGGTCGAGGGCGAACTCGGCCCGCTCCGACTCCACCTTGTTGTCGGAGCCGTGCCGGATCTGGCCCGGCTTCACGGGGACCCGGTCCAGGTACGTGGTGTAGCCGACCAGCACCTCGGCGTCGGCCAGGGCCCGCCGGGTCTGCGGGGTGAGCCACAGCGGGCCGGCCGGACCCGTGCCGACGACCACGACCTCGCCGGGGCCCGACGGCACCTGTCCCGGGTTCCCGATCCGGCTGGGGACGACGGCGACGGCGAAGTACGGGACGCTCTCCGGGTCGGTGTCGGCGAGACGGCCGGTCCGCTCGCCCTCCATGGTGGCGCGCTCGACGTAACGGGCTTCGGCGAGCCGGCCGCTGTTCTCCATCGCGCCGCGCACGGCGGGGAAGGTGCGGCCGAGCTTCATCACGACCGCCGAGTCGGTGGCGGCGAGGCGGGCGGTGAGTTCCTCCTCGGGCAGGGTGCCGGGCAGGATGGTCAGGACCTCCTCGCCCTCCACGAGCGGGGTGCCCAGGCGGGCGGCGGCGGCGCTGACGGAGGTGACGCCGGGGACGACCTCGGTCTCGTACCGGTCCGCGAGCCGCTTGTGCATGTGCATGTACGAGCTGTAGAAGAGCGGGTCGCCCTCCGCCAGCACGGCCACGGTCCGGCCGGCGTCCAGGTGGACGGCCAGACGGGCCGCGGCGGACTCGTAGAACTCCTCCATCGCGCCCTGGTAGCCGCCCGGATGGTCGGTGGTCTCGGTGGTGACCGGGTAGACCAGCGGCTCCTCGATGTGGTCCGCGCGCAGATGGCCGGCGGCGATCGAGCGGGCGATGGACCGGCCGTGGCGGGCGCTGTGATAGGCGACGACGTCGGCCTCCGCGATCACCTGCACGGCGCGCAGGGTCATCAGGTTCGGGTCGCCGGGCCCCAGCCCGACCCCGTACAGCCGTCCGGCGCTCATTCGGCCACGCTCGCGATGGCGTTGACGGCGGCGGCCGCGATGGCGCTGCCGCCGCGCCGGCCGCGCACGACCAGGTGGTCGAGGCCCGACGGGTGCGCGGCGAGGGCGTCCTTGGACTCGGCGGCGCCGATGAAGCCGACGGGGACGCCGATGACGGCGGCCGGGCGCGGGGCGCCCTCCTCGATCATCTCCAGCAGCCGGAACAGGGCGGTCGGCGCGTTGCCGACGGCGATCACGGAACCCTCCAACAGGCCCCGGTCCCGCCACACCTCGAGGGCGGCGGCACTGCGGGTGGTGCCCATCTTCGCCGCGAGTTCCGGGACGGCGGGGTCGGAGAGCGTGCAGATCACGTCGTTGTCCGCGGGCAGCCGCTTGCGGGTGACGCCGCTCGCGACCATCTGCACGTCGCACAGGATCGGCGCGCCGGCCTCCAGGGCCGCGCGGGCCCGCAGCACCACCTCCGGGGTGTACCCCAGGTCCTGCGGGAGGTCGGTCATGCCGCAGGCGTGAATCATGCGCACCGCGACCTGGGCGACCGAGGCGGGCAGCCCCGAGAGGTCCGCCTCGGCGCGGATCGTGGCAAAGGACTGCCGGTAGATCGCGGCGCCGTCCTTCTCGTACTCGAACACGGTGTACTCGCTCATCTCTTCACTGCGTTGCGGACGGTGCTTCTGCTTCTTCGGAAGGTGTGCTGCGCGCGGCCGCGAGGGCGGCCGTCAGGTCGGGGTGGTCCGGTACGGGTCGGCCGTGGACGGAGAGCGCGTAGCCGGGCCCGGTGGCCACGACGTCCACCCAGGCCCTTCCCTGCGGGTGCCCGCAGCGGCGTTCGCAGCCGGACCAGTGCACGGGCAGCGGCCCGCGCGCCCGCTCCGCCGCGGCCGCCGCGTCGGCGCGTACGTCGGCCAGCGCCTTGGCGCAACCGGGGCGCCCGGTACAGGCGGTGACGTTCTCCCAGCGGCTGCCGGGGGTCACGGCCAGTCCGGCGGCCGCGAGGCGGGCCGGGCCGTCGGACGGCGCTCCGGGGACGACGACGGTGCGCCACGGGGTGATCCGCATCCCGGAACCCCCCCGTGCGGCGACCTCCGACAGCGCCCGCCACTGGCCGGCGTCCAGCCGGCCCAGCGGGGGCAGCACGCACAGGGCGCCGCCGGTCCATCCGGGCGACGGCGGCGCGGAGTACGGCCGGTGCGCCGCGGCGACCGGTGCGGCCGCGATCCCGGCCGCGGCCAGCCGTACGGCGAACTCGGCCTCGTCCAGGGCGTGTCCGGCGGGCAGCTCGCGCACCCGCCAGGCCCGGGTGCCGGCCGCATCGGCGGCGTCGAGGAAGTACTCGGCGGCGGCCAGCGCCGCCCTCGGGGCGTCGTCCCCGGCCACGGCCACGGCGCCGTCGGCGGGGCCGAGCCGCAGGAGCGCCCGGCCGTCCGGCCGTCCGAGCACGGTGACGTCCGGGCCCAGCGCGGCCACGTCGCCGCGCCCGTCGTCGAAGGCGAAGAGGAAGCGGCCGGACAGGGCGGTGACCCGTGCGTTCGCGCAGAGCAGCCGGTCCAGCTCCCGGACCCAGGGCAGCACGTCGGGCCGCCCCGGCTGTCCCTGGCCCGACAACGGCGTGGCCACGACGTTGCGCACCCGCTCGTGTCCCGGCGCGGGCAACAGCCCGGCGGAGTCCAGCAGCTGGGCCAGCCCGGCACCGCACCCTTCGCTCAGGCCGCGCACCTGCACGTTGCCGCGGGAGGTGAGCTCCAGGTGCCCGTCCCCGAACCGTTCGGCGGCGAGCCCGAGGGCGGAGGCCTGCGGGGCGGTGAGCAGCCCGCCGGGGATCCGGACCCGCGCGAGGAACCCGTCGTCCGCCGCGTGCAGGCGCAGCGCGCCGGGGCAGGCGTCACCACGGTCCCGTATGACGGGTTCGTCCCGCGTTACGGCGGAGGGCGGCTGGGGCATGGCGGCGAGCATACCCACGATTCCCACCCCTCGACCTGTGTCCACCACCACCCCGACCAGCCACCCCGCCCCGATCCCCCTCCACCGCCAGGCCCCGCCCATCCGGCCTCCGCCACCGGGCCGCGCCGAATACAGCCCTCGAACTCCGGCCCCAGCCAGATCCAGCCCACCGACACCGGCCCCGCCGAATCCAGCCCCGCCGGCATCCGAAGCGCGGGTTCCGCCGACGCCGCCCCCACCCGTCCAGCCCTCGAACGCCCGGCCCGCCGAACAGCCCGGTCGGCGCCGACCCCACCGCATCCAGCCCCGTCGGCATCCCAAGCGCGGGTTCCGCCGACGCCGCCCCCACCCGTCCAGCCCTCGAACGCCCGGCCCAGCCAAGTCCAGCCCACCGCCGCCGCCCCCGCCACATCCAGCCCCGCCGGCGTTTGAGGCGCGGGGTCCGGGGCAGAGCCCCGGCAACGGCGCCGCACCTACCGAGCACGGGCAACGGCCCGCCACGGCCAGGAACCGCCCGAGCCGGCGCAGCCCACCCGCACACCCGGCCTGGGAAAAGGCCACCTAAGATGACCTCCCGACGGACCACACGGCCCGTCGTCGCCGAGGACGGCGACAAGGGAGGAAGCCCGGTGAGATTCCGGCGCGGTCCCGCCACTGTGAACCCCGCGGAGCGATCCGCGGGGTGAGTCAGGAACTCCCGCTGTCCTCACTGCCCGGGGCGCGGAAACCCCGAGGAAGGCCGCCGCATGATCCTGCTGCTGTCGACGTCCGACACCGATCTGCTCAGCGCCCGCGCCGCGAACACGGCGGACGGCCCCGTGCCGTACCGGTTCGCGAACCCCTCCCGCCTTCCCCTGGACGACCTGCCCGGCCTCCTCGACGGCGTCGGCCTGGTCGTCGTACGCCTCCTCGGCGGCCTGCGCGCCTGGCAGGACGGCCTCGACCTGCTCCTCGCCCCCGGGCAGACCCGCCCGGTCGTGGTCCTGACCGGCGAACAGGCCCCGGACGCCCAGCTGATGGAGGCCTCGACGGTCCCGATCGGCATCGCGGCCGAAGCCCACGGCTACCTCGCGCACGGCGGCCCCGCCAACCTGGACCAGCTGGCCCGGTTCCTCTCCGACACGGTGCTCCTCACGGGCCACGGCTTCGAGCCGCCCGCCGCCTCCCCCACCTGGGGCCCGCTGGAGCGCACCCCGCAGCGGACCGAGGGCCCCCGGGTCGCCGTGCTGTACTACCGCGCCCACCAGATGAGCGGCAACACCGCCTTCGTGCACACCCTGTGCGAGGCCGTCGAGGCGAAGGGCGCGCAGGCGCTCCCCCTCTACGTCTCCTCGCTGCGCACCCCGGAGCCGGAACTGCTGACCGCGCTGGAGGGTGTCGACGCGGTCGTCACCACCGTGCTCGCGGCCGGCGGCACCCGCCCCGCCACCGCCTCGGCGGGCGGGGACGACGAGTCCTGGGACGCGGGCGCGCTCGCCTCCCTCGGCGTGCCGATCCTGCAGGCGCTGTGCCTGACGGGCTCGCGCAGCAACTGGGAGGAGAACGACGAGGGGCTGTCCCCCCTCGACGCCGCCACCCAGGTGGCCGTGCCCGAGTTCGACGGCCGCCTGATCACCGTCCCGTTCTCCTTCAAGGAGCTCGACGAGGACGGCCTGCCCGCGTACGTGGCCGACCCCGAGCGGGCCGCCCGGGTCGCGGGGATCGCCGTACGCCACGCCCGGCTGCGGCACATCGACCGCCGCGACAAGAAGGTCGCGCTGGTCCTCTCCGCCTACCCCACCAAGCACTCCCGCATCGGCAACGCCGTGGGTCTCGACACCCCGGCGAGCGCCGTCGAGCTGCTGCGGACGCTGATCTCCGGCGGCTACGACTTCGGTCCCGTCGAGGACGTCCCCGGCCTCGTCTCCGGTGACGGCGACGAGCTGATCCGCGCCCTGATCGAGGCCGGCGGCCACGACCAGGAGTGGCTCACGCAGGAGCAGCTGGCCCGCAACCCGGTCCGTATCCCGGCCGCCGACTACCGGCGCTGGTTCGCCGAGCTCCCGGCCGACCTGCGCGAGAGCGTCGAGGAGCACTGGGGGGAGGCCCCCGGTTCCATGTTCGTGGACCACTCGGCCAACCCGGAGGGCGACATCGTCCTGGCGGCCCTGCGCCGCGGGAACCTGCTGGTCCTGATCCAGCCGCCGCGCGGCTTCGGCGAGAACCCGATCGCGATCTACCACGACCCGGACCTGCCGCCCTCGCACCACTACCTGGCCGCGTACCGGTGGATCCAGGCGCGTGCGGAGGACGGCGGCTTCGGCGCCGACGCGATGATCCACCTGGGCAAGCACGGCAACCTGGAGTGGCTGCCCGGCAAGAACGCGGGGCTGTCCGCTTCCTGCGCCCCGGACGCCGCCCTCGGTGACCTGCCCCTCATCTACCCGTTCCTGGTCAACGACCCGGGCGAGGGCACCCAGGCCAAGCGGCGCGTGCACGCCACCCTGGTCGACCACCTCGTTCCCCCCATGGCCCGGGCCGAGTCGTACGGCGACATCGCCCGCCTGGAGCAGCACCTGGACGAGTACGCGCAGATCTCCGCGATGGACCCGGCGAAGCTCCCCGCGATCCGGGCGCAGATCTGGACCCTGATCCAGGCCGCGAAGCTGGACCACGACCTGGGGCTGGAGGAGCGCCCGGACGACGAGGGCTTCGACGACTTCCTGCTGCACGTCGACGGCTGGCTGTGCGAGGTCAAGGACGCCCAGATCCGCGACGGGCTGCACGTCCTGGGCGGCGCCCCGACCGGCCCCGCCCGCGTCAACCTGGTGCTCGCCATCCTGCGCGCCCGCCAGATCTGGGGCGGTACGACGGCCCTGCCCGGCCTGCGCGAGGCCCTCGGACTGGACGAGTCCGCGGCCACCCGTACCTCGGCGGACGCCGTCGAGGAGGCGGCCCGTGCGCTGGTGCAGGCGATGGAGGACGCGGACTGGTCGCCGGACGCGGTGCCCTCGGTCGCGGCGGGCCACCCGGCCCCGGTCGCGGACGTCCTGTCCTTCGCGGCCCGCGAGGTGGTCCCGCGGCTGGCGGGCACGGTGGACGAGATCGCCCACGTGGTCGCCGCCCTGGACGGCGGGTTCGTCCCGGCGGGCCCCTCGGGCTCCCCGCTGCGCGGTCTCGTCAACGTGCTCCCCACCGGCCGGAACTTCTACTCGGTGGACCCGAAAGCCGTCCCCTCCCGCCTCGCGTGGGAGACCGGCCAGGCGCTCGCCGAGTCCCTGCTGACCCGCTACCGCACGGACAACGGCGAGTGGCCGGCCTCCGTCGGCCTGTCCCTGTGGGGCACCAGCGCGATGCGCACCTCGGGCGACGACGTGGCGGAGGCCCTGTCGCTGCTGGGGATCCGTCCCGTCTGGGACGAGGCCTCGCGCCGTGTGACCGGCCTGGAGCCGGTCCCGCTGGAGGAGCTGGGCCGGCCGCGCATCGACGTCACCCTGCGCATCTCGGGGTTCTTCCGCGACGCGTTCCCGCACGTGATCGGCCTGCTGGACGACGCGGTACGGCTCGCGGCCTCCCTGGACGAGCCCGCGGAGCAGAACTTCGTCCGGGCCCACGCCCAGGCGGACCTGGCCGAGCACGGTGACGAGCGGCGCGCGACGACCCGTATCTTCGGCTCGCGGCCGGGTACGTACGGTGCGGGCATCCTGCAGCTGATCGACTCCCGGGACTGGCGCACGGACGCGGACCTCGCGGAGGTCTACACGGTGTGGGGCGGGTACGCGTACGGCCGCGGTCTCGAAGGGCGCCCCGCCCGGGAGGAGATGGAGACGGCCTACCGGCGCATCACGGTCGCGGCGAAGAACACCGACACCCGCGAGCACGACATCGCGGACTCGGACGACTACTTCCAGTACCACGGCGGCATGGTGGCCACCGTCCGCGCGCTGCGCGGCACGGCTCCGGAGGCGTACATCGGAGACTCCACCCGCCCGGAGACGGTCAAGACCCGCACCCTGGTCGAGGAGACCAGCCGGGTCTTCCGCGCCCGCGTCGTGAACCCGAAGTGGATCGAGGCGATGCGCCGCCACGGCTACAAGGGCGCCTTCGAGCTCGCGGCGACCGTGGACTACCTGTTCGGCTACGACGCCACGACGGGCGTGGTCGCGGACTGGATGTACGACAAGCTCACCGAGACGTACGTGCTCGACCCGGAGAACCGCGCCTTCCTGGAGGAGGCGAACCCCTGGGCCCTGCACGGGATCGCGGAGCGCCTGCTGGAGGCCGAGTCCCGCGGCATGTGGGAGAAGCCCGACGCCCAGGTCCTCGAAGCCCTGCGCCAGGTCTACCTGGACACCGAGGGCAACCTGGAGGGCGAAGCGGAGTGACGGGGACCCGTCCCGTGGCAGCTGCCGCTCCCGCGGCTGCCGCCGGACGGGTCGTCCCGGCCCCGGCCGGGTGCACGGCGGAGCCGCCGCCGTGTCGGCCGGGCCGCCGTCGCCGATGAGGACGCGGCCGGCCGGCTCCGTCCCGGGGAGCGCGGGGCCGGCCGGTCCCGGTGGCAGGTCGGCCCGCGGGGCGGAGGGGTGCCGTCGGCGCGACTGCTGCGGTCGTCCGGGGCGGTGTGCCCGTACCTCCAGTCGGTGAGCGGGCGGGTCTCGGCCGGTTCCCCGGCCGTCGCCTGCTACACCCGTGCAGGGCGTGGCGGGATCGCACCGGGTACCGACGACCGGGACGGGGCCCGAGGCGGGTCCGTTCCACGGGCCGCCACGTGGTCGGCGGCACGGCCGGTGCGTCCGTTCGCGGCGGAGCACCCGGCGGCCGCGCAGGCCCCTCCTATCCCGTGCGGGACCCCCACGGCGCGGAACGGTCCTGGCGTCACCTGAAGCAGTGAACTCCCCCTTATCCCAGGGGCGCCAGGGGTAGGGCACTGCTGATCTCGTGCGGGGGGCCGGGCCACCGGACTCCCGCACCCATGGACGAAAGGCCCACCCAGCCGTGACGCAGCCGTTTCAACTGCCGGATTTCTATGTGCCTTATCCGGCGCGCCTGAACCCCCACCTGGAGGACGCGCGGGTCCACACCAAGCAATGGGCGCGCGCCCTGGGGATGCTGGAGGGCTCCGGTGTGTGGGAGGAGAGCGACCTCGACTCGCACGACTACGCGCTGCTCTGCGCCTACACCCATCCGGACTGCGACAGCGAGGCGTTGTCGCTCGTCACCGACTGGTACGTGTGGGTCTTCTTCTTCGACGACCACTTCCTGGAGATGTACAAGCGCTCCCAGGACCGCGAGGGCGCCCGCGACTACCTCGACAAGCTCGCCGCCTTCATGCCGATGGACCTGGCCGACGGCTTCCCGCAGGCCACCAACCCGGTGGAGGCCGGTCTCGCCGACCTGTGGGAACGCACCGTACCGGCGATGTCCATGGACTGGAGGGAACGGTTCTCCGAGAGCACGAAGAACCTGCTCAACGAGTCCATGTGGGAGCTCGCCAACATCAACATCGGGCGCGTGGCGAACCCGCTCGAATACATCGAGATGCGCCGCAAGGTCGGCGGGGCCCCCTGGTCGGCCGGCCTGATCGAGTACGTCTCCGCCGAGGTCCCGGCCCGGATCGCGCACGCCCGCCCGCTGGCCGTGCTGCGCGACGCCTTCTCCGACGCCGTGCACATCAGGAACGACATCTTCTCCTACCAGCGCGAGGTCGCGGACGAGGGCGAACTCTCCAACGCCGTCCTGGTCCTGGAGACCTTCCTCGACTGCACCACCCAGGAGGCCGCCGACGCCTCCAACGACCTGCTGACCTCCCGGCTCCAGCAGTTCGAGCACACCGCGCTCTCCGAGATCCCGCAGCTGATCGCCGACCACGGGCTGGATCCGGCCGAGACCGCCGCGATCCTGGCCTACGCCAAGGGGCTCCAGGACTGGCAGTCCGGCGGCCACGAATGGCACATGGTCTCCAGCCGCTACATGAACAAGGAGGCCCGGTCCACCACGGCGGTCACGCTGCCCTTCCTGCCGGCCGGCCCGGGCACCGCGGCGCTGGACCTCCGCTCGGTGTTCGCGGCCCGCGCGATGGAGCTGCGCCGCCGCTCCTTCACGCACGTCCCGTTCGAGAAGACCGGTCCGTCCGTGATCCCGGACATCTACATGCCGTTCCCCCTGACCCTCAGCCCGCACCACGGCCACGCCCTGGAGGAATCGGTCGCCTGGGCCCGGCGGATGGGCCTGCTGGACGCCCAGCCCGGCGACCCGGCCTCCGCGATCTGGGACGAACAGCGGGTGCGCGGCTTCGACTTCGCGCTGTGCTCAGCCGGTCTCGACCCGGACGCCACCCCGGAGCAGCTGGCCCTGAACGCGTGCTGGCTGACCTGGGGCACGTACGGGGACGACTACTACCCGGTGGCGTTCGCCCAGAGGAAGGACCTCCCCGCGGCCAAGGCGGCCACCGCCCGGCTGATCACCATGATCCCGGTGGACCATTCCGAGCAGCCGGAGCCGCTCACCGCGATGGAACGGGCGCTCGCCGACCTGTGGGTGCGCACGACCACGGCGATGGCCGCCGAGCACCGGGAGGAGTTCCGCACCTGTCTGGTCACCATGCTGCAGAGCTGGGTGTGGGAGGTGGACAACTCGATCGCCAACCGGATCCCGGACCCGGTGGACTACGCGGAGATGCGGCGCCACACCTTCGGCAGCGAACTCACCATGTACCTGTGCCGGCTGGGCCTGTCCGGCCGGGGCATCCCGGAGGAGATCTACGCCTCGGGGGTGATCCGCTCCCTGGAGAACGCGGCGATGGACACCGCCTGCCTGATCAACGACGTCTTCTCCTACCAGAAGGAGATCGAGGTGGAGGGCGAGGTGCACAACCACGTGCTCGTCACCCGGAACTTCTTCGACATCGGCTACCCCGAGGCGCTGCGCATCTGCCATGCCCTGATGACCCAGCGCACCGAGGAGTTCGAGCACATCGTGGCCACCCAGCTGCCGGTGCTGTACGACGACTGGCAGCTGGACCGGGAGGCCCGGGCCGGGCTCGACGCCTATGTGCGGGAACTCCAGGACTGGCTGGCCGGGATCCTCAACTGGCATCAGAAGTGCCGCCGTTACCGCGAGGAGGACCTGCACCGCCTGCCCACGGGCCCGGCACTGGCCGGCCGGTCCCCGGGGTTCGGGATGGCGGCGGCGAGGATCTCCTACGCCGGCCGGGGCCTTTAGCCGGGCCGGACGGGCCGCACCGGGGCCGGACGGGCCCCGGTGCGTCCGGCCCCCGGCGCCCTACTTCCCCGGCCAGGCGGCGGGGACGTGGCCGAGCCGGATGCGCTGCGGGTGGTCGCCGACGGGGACGGACACGCGGGCGGTGCCCGTGGCGAAGTCGATGGCGGTGACGCGGTCGGATCCGCTCTCGGAGATCACGCAGGCGGTTCCGTCGCCGTTCACGGTCGCCCAGTACGGCTTGGCGGCGGGCACGAGGGGTCCCTCGGTGAGCGTGGCGCGGTCCACCACGGTGGCGTAGTCGTCCATGGTGCCCGCCACGCAGAGCTTGGTCCCGTCCGGGCTCATGGACAGGCCGTGGTGGCGGGAGTCGTTGACCCAGGTGGTGCGGTCGGTGCTGGTGGCCGGGTTCGCGGGGAGGTCCTTGATCCGGGTGATCCGGTCGGTGGCGACGTCGTACTCCAGGAAGCCGGTGAAGAACGACACCTGGAAGTAGAGCTTCGACTCGTCGGGGCTGAAGGAGACGGGCCGCACCGCGTCGGACAGGTCGGGGCGGCCGAAGGCGTCGAGCCGTTCCCGCATGTCGATCACCCGGACGGTGCGGAAGGTCCGCGCGTCGACCACGGTGATCTTCCGGTCGCCCTTCGTCCAGTCCAGCCAGGGTGCGTCGAGGGCGGTGTTCACCTCGCCGATCGAGCTGTTCCACAGGAACCTGCCGTCACGGGTGAAGGTGTTCTCGTGGGGCTTGTCGCCGGTCCTGAAGGAACCGAGCTGGCGGCCGTCGGCGATGTCCAGGACGTGCACGGTGTTGGAGGTGGAGGCCGAGACCGCGACGCGCGTGCCGTCCGGGGAGACCGCCATGTGGTCGGAGCGGTATCCGGACACAGGGAAACGCCAGTTGATCCGGCCGGAGGCCACGTCGATCGATACGACGTCGGCGAAGCTGGGGCGGGAGACGACGACCGCGGAGCCGTCCGGGGTGGAGTACATGTCGTCCACGAACTGGTCGTGCCCCTCGCCGGCGGACTCCCGGATGCCCAGGAAGTACGCGAGTTTCACCGGGTTGAGGTGGATCTCCCACAGGCGCTCCGCCTTGTCGGGGACGACATCGATGCGGCCGACCCGGGCGAGGTCGCCGGTCGAGGCGAGGACGTCGGCGGTCCCCTCCCAGTTGTTCCCGACGAACAGCACCTCGCGCAGTCCGCCCCCGGGAGCGGAGGCGGCAGCGGGAGCCGGCGCGGTGGCGGCGGCTGCGGCGGTCAGCAGGGTGGCCGCGACCAGCGCGCCCAGGGTGCGGAGGGTACGTGACATCCGTTCAACTCCGGTGTGAGGGAGGGAGGGAGAGGGTGCCTCCTGTTACCGGCCGGTAAAATAGGCGGAACGCCGAAAGGGCGCAACCCCCAGGGGGGTGGCGCCCTCGCGTGTCACGTCCCGCCGTCAGCGGGTTCCGCTCTTCAAGCGACCGAGCCTATGCGGCTGATCACCCTCTTGTGGGAGACGTCGGGGTGGATCGGTATGTGCGCGCCGGTGAGGGCCGCCCCGGTGCCGCCGCGGCGGTTGGCCACGATCTCCGCGGCGATGGACAGCGCGGTCTCCTCCGGGGAGCGGGCGCCGAGGTCCAGGCCGATCGGGGAGCGCAGCCGGGCCAGTTCCAGCTCGCTCACCCCGACCTCGCGGAGCCGCTTGTTGCGGTCCTCGTGGGTGCGCCGGGAGCCCATGGCGCCCACGTAGGCGACGGGAAGCCTGAGGGCCAGTTCGAGGAGCGGGACGTCGAACTTGGCGTCGTGGGTGAGCACGCACAGGACGGTCCGGCCGTCCACGTCGGTGCGCTCCAGGTAACGGTGCGGCCAGTCGACGACGATCTCGTCCGCCTCGGGGAAACGGTTCTTCGTCGCGAACACGGGCCGCGCGTCGCACACCGTCACCCGGTAGCCGAGGAACTTGCCGATCCGCACGAGGGCGGACGCGAAGTCGATGGCGCCGAAGACGATCATCCGCGGGGGCGGGACGCTGGACTCGACCAGGACCTTCAGCGGCTCTCCGCAGAGCCTGCCGTCGGCGCCGATCTCCAGCAGGCCGGTCCTGCCCGCGTCGAGCATGGCGCGGGCCTCCTCGGCGATGGTGCGGTCCAGCTCGGGGTGTCCGCCGAAACCGCCCTCGGGGGCGCCTTCGGTACGGACGAGCACGGCGCGGCCCATCAGCTCGGCCGGGCCTTCGGCGATCCGGGCGACCGCCGCCGCCTCCCCCCGGGCGGCGGCGGCCAGGCCGGCCGCGAGCACCTCCCGTACGGGAGAACCCACGGGGACCGGGGTCACGAGGATGTCGATGATCCCGCCGCAGGTCAGACCGACGGCGAAGGCGTCGTCGTCGCTGTACCCGAAGCGCTCGGTGACGGTCTCGCCGTCCTCCAGCGCCTGCCGGCACAGCTCGTACACCGCACCCTCCACGCATCCACCGGATACCGAACCGATGGCCGTGCCCTCGCTGTCGACGGCGAGCGCGGCCCCGGGCTGCCTGGGCGCGCTCCCGCCGACCGCCACCACCGTGGCGACGGCGAAGTCACGTCCCTGCTCGACCCACCGGTTCAGTTCTTCGGCGATGTCCAGCATGGGGGCCTCCTCGGAGAGGTTCGGTTTCCAGTATCGGATACGTGGAGGGTGCGTTTTCGTACGGTTCACGACCGGCCGGGTCAGTGGACCCCGAGCCAGCCCTCGATCGGGTTGAGGGCGAAGAAGACCACGAAGATCGCGGTCAGCGCCCACATGAAGGCGCCGATCTCGCGGGCCTTGCCCTGGGCGACCTTGATGGCCACGTAGGAGATGACACCGGCGGCGACACCAGCGGTGATCTGGTAGGTGAACGGCATGATCACGACGGTCAGGAAGACCGGGATCGCGGTCGCGCTGTCGGACCAGTCCACGTGGCGGGCGTTCTGCATCATCATCGCGCCGATGACGACCAGGGCCGCGGAGGCGACCTCACCCGGGACCACCTGGGTGATCGGGGTGAAGAAGAGGCAGGCGGCGAAGAACAGGCCGGTGACGACGGAGGCGAGACCTGTGCGGGCACCCTCACCGACGCCGGTGGCGGACTCGACGAACACGGTCTGGCCGGAGCCGCCCGCGACACCACCGATGGCGCCACCGGCGCCGTCGATGAACAGGGCCTTGGACAGGCCCGGCATGCGGCCCTTGTCGTCGGCCAGCTTGGCCTCGGTGCCGACGCCGATGATGGTGGCCATCGCGTCGAAGAAGCCGGCGAGCACGAGGGTGAAGACGATCATGCCGATCGTCATGGCGCTGACGTCGCCCCAGCCGCCGAAGGAGACGTCACCGAAGAGCGAGAAGTCGGGCATCGAGACCGCGGACCCCGAGAGCTCCGGCGGGCCGTTCCTCCAGGCCTTCGGGTCGATGTCCACGATGACGTTGAGGATGGCGGCGAGGATGGTGCCGCCGACGATGCCGATCAGGATCGCGCCGGGAACCTTGCGGGCCTGCAGCATGAAGATGGCGAGCAGGGTGACGCAGAAGAGCAGGACGGGCCAGCCGGCGAGCTCGCCGCCCGGACCGAGGGTGACGGGGCCGCCCACCTGCGAGGGGTGGACGAAGCCGGCCTTGACGAGGCCGATGAGGGCAACGAACAGACCGATGCCCATGGTGATCGCGTGCTTGAGCGCGAGCGGGATCGCGTTCATGATCATCTCTCGGAGGCCGGTGACGACCAGGAGACAGATCACGACGCCGTACATCACGCACATGCCCATGGCCTGCGGCCAGGTCATCTGGGGGGCGACCTGCGAGGCGAGCACGCCGGAGACGGAGAGCCCGGCGGCCAGGGCCAGGGGCACCTTGCCGACGAATCCCATGAGCAGCGTGGTCAGGGCCGCCGCGAAGGCGGTGGCCGTGATCAGAGCGGCGGGGCTCATGGTGTTTCCGGCGACGTCCTTGCCGGAGAGGATCAGGGGGTTGAGCAGAAGGATGTACGCCATCGCCATGAAGGTCGTGATACCGCCACGAACCTCGTTGCCGACGTTGGATCCTCTGTGGGTGATGTGAAAGTACCGGTCGAGCCAAGAACGTCCGGCGGGGTTGCGAGAGCCGTCGCCGGCCTCTTCCGCGGTGGTCTTGGGCTCCACTGACGATTGGGTCATGGTGCCTAACTCCCAAGGTTCAAAGGGGCACCCGCGTGGGGATTGGAGACTGCGGGATTTGGGATGCTGCGTTTGGCTGCACGACCCGGGGTGACGGCCCGAGGCGACGCGAAATGTGCACTGCGTGTACTGCGGGTACTGCGGGGGTTACCGCTTGGTACTCATGGCGGGGGGGTTTCTGCAGGGGTACTGCCAGGTGAAGGGACCGCGAGCGGTGCGGTGCTTCGTATGTACTCCGGGCGGTGCGCAGTGAAGTGTGACGTTCCCATGTCGCACCGCCCGGAGAGTCTGAGGGGGTCCGGAGGCCTCGCGGCCCCCGGACCACGCCGTCCTAGAGGGTCCCGGTGAGGGCTTCCGGACGGATCGGCGTCTTGTTGAGCTCGAGACCGGTCGCCTGCCGGATCGCCGCGAGGACGGCCGGGGTGGACGAGAGGGTCGGGGCCTCGCCCATACCGCGCAGGCCGTACGGCGCGTTCGGGTCGGCGAGCTCCAGGACGTCGACCGGGATGGTCGGGGTGTCCAGGATGGTCGGGATCAGGTAGTCCGTGAAGGAGGGGTTGCGCACCTTCGCGGTCTTCGGGTCCACGATGATCTCTTCCATGATCGCGACGCCGAGGCCCTGGGTGGTACCACCCTGGATCTGGCCGACCACGGAGAGCATGTTCAGGGCCTTGCCGACGTCCTGGGCGGTCGCCAGCTCGACGACCTTGACCAGGCCCAGCTCGGTGTCCACCTCCACGACCGCGCGGTGCGCGGCGAAGGTGTACTGGACGTGACCGTCGCCCTGGCCGGTCTTCAGGTCGAAGGGGACCGTCGGACGGTGGCGGAACTCGAGTTCGAGGTCGATCGCGTCCTCGCCCTCGAGGACGTCGGCCAGGTCCGCGAGGACCTCGCCGCCGTCGGTGACGACCTTGCCGCCTTCGAGCAGCAGCTCGGCGGTGGCCCACGCGGGGTGGTAGGAGCCGTTCTTGCGGCGCCCGATCTCCAGGACGGCCTCGCGCACGGCCTCACAGGTGTTCTTCACCGCGCCACCGGTCATGTACGTCTGCCGCGAGGCGGACGTGGAACCGGCGGAGCCGACCTGGGTGTCGGCCGGGTGGATGGTCACCTGCGTGACGCCCAGCTCCGTACGGGCGATCTGCGCGTGGACGGTGACACCGCCCTGGCCGACCTCCGCCATGGCCGTGTGGACCATCGCGACGGGCTCGCCGTTGATGACCTCCAGGCGCACGCGGGCGGTGGAGTAGTCGTCGAAGCCCTCGGAGAAGCCGACGTTCTTGATGCCGACCGCGTAGCCGACGCCGCGGACGACGCCCTCGCCGTGGGTGGTGTTGGAGAGGCCACCCGGCAGCGCGCGGACGTCCGCACCCTCGCCGGCGCTCTCCCACTGGCGCTCCGGCGGCAGCGGGCGGGACTTGACCCGGCGCAGCAGCTCGGCGACGGGCGCCGGGGAGTCCACGACCTGGCCGGTGGGCATGATCGTGCCCATCTCCATGGCGTTCAGCTGGCGGAACTCGACCGGGTCCATGCCCAGCTTCGCCGCGAGCTTGTCCATCTGGGCCTCGTACGCGAAGCAGGCCTGGACGGCGCCGAAGCCGCGCATCGCGCCGCAGGGCGGGTTGTTCGTGTAGAGGGCGATCGCCTCGATGTCGACGTCTTCGATGACGTACGGGCCGACCGACAGCGAGGAGGCGTTGCCCACGACCGCCGGGGAAGCGGACGCGTACGCGCCGCCGTCCAGGACGATCTTGCACTTCATGTGCGTGAGCTTGCCGTCCTTGGTGGCGCCGTGCTCGTAGTAGAGCTTCGCCGGGTGGCGGTGCACGTGGCCGAAGAAGGACTCGAACCGGTTGTAGACGATCTTGACCGGCTTGTTCGTGGCCAGGGCGAGGAGGCAGGCGTGGATCTGCATCGAGATGTCCTCGCGACCACCGAAGGCACCGCCGACGCCGGAGAGCGTCATGCGCACCTTCTCCTCGGGGAGACCGAGGACGGGGGCGATCTGCTTGAGGTCCGAGTGCAGCCACTGGGTGGCGACGTAGAGGTCGACACCGCCGTCCTCGGACGGCACGGCCATGCCGGACTCCGGGCCGAGGAAGGCCTGGTCCTGCATGCCGAAGGTGTACTCGCCCTCGACGATCACGTCGGCGCGCTTGCGGGCCTCTTCCACGTTGCCGCGGATGATCGGCTGGCGGTGCACGATGTTCGGGTGCGGGACGTGACCGGAGTGGTGGTCGTCGCGGCCCTCGTGGATCAGCGGCGCGTCGGGGGCCAGGGCGGAGGCCTCGTCCGTGACGAGCGGCAGCTCGCGGTAGTCGATCTTGATCTTGGCGGCCGCGCGGCGGGCGGTCTCCGGGTGGTCGGCGGCCACGAGGGCGACCGGCTCACCGTGGTGGCGTACCCGGCCGTTGGCCAGCACCGGGGTGTCCTGGATCTCCAGGCCGTAGTTCTTCATCTCGGCCGGCAGGTCGTCGTACGTCAGCACCGAGTAGACGCCGGGCATCGCCAGGGCCTCGGAGATGTCGATCGAGGCGATCTCGGCGTGCGCGACGGTGCTGCGCAGGGTCTGGCCCCACAGCATGTCCTCGTGCCACAGGTCCGAGGAGTACGCGAACTCACCGGTGACCTTGAGGGTGCCGTCCGGGCGCAGCGTGGACTCGCCGATGCCGCCCTTGTTGTGCTTCTGCGTGACGTTGGTCGGCGTACCCGCCGGAACGGTGCGCGTGTTCTGAGCCATGGTCAGACCGCCTCTGCCTGACGGGCGGCCGCGAGGCGGACCGCGTCGAGGATCTTCTCGTAGCCGGTGCAGCGGCACAGGTTGCCGGACAGGGCCTCACGGATGTCCTGGTCGGACGGGGAGGAGTTCTCCTCCAGCAGCGCGTCGGCCTGGACCAGGAGGCCCGGGGTGCAGAAACCGCACTGGACGGCGCCGGCGTCGATGAACGCCTGCTGGATGTTGGAGAGCTCGACGCCCTCGCCGGTCTGCGAGTCGCCGGACCCGTGCGCCTGCCACTGCTTGGCCGCGTCCAGGGAGACGCCGCCCTTGCTGCCGCAGCCGCCGCCGGTGCCGCAGGCACCGCCGTGGCCGTGCTCCTCGCGCTGCTTGGCGAACTCCGCGAGGCCCTCGACGGTCACGACGTCGCGACCCTCGACCTGGCCGGCCGCCACCAGGCAGGAACAGACCGGCACGCCGTCGAGACGGACGGTGCAGGAACCGCACTCGCCCTGCTCGCAGGCGTTCTTCGAACCGGGCAGGCCCAGACGCTCACGCAGGACGTAGAGAAGGGACTCGCCCTCCCACACGTCGTCGGCTTCCTGCTGACGACCGTTGACAGTGAAATTGACGCGCATGGTTACGCAGCCCCTTCAAGCGAGCGGCCGTTGCCGGTACCGCGGTACTGCTCCCACGTCCAGACCAGCTGGCGGCGAGCCATGATGCCGACCGCGTGACGGCGGTACTTCGCCGTGCCGCGGACGTCGTCGATCGGGTTGGCCGCGCCGGAGGCGAGGTCACCGAACTGCTTGGCGATCGACGGGGTGATGACCTTGCCGGACTCCCAGAAGCCGCCCTCTTCGAGCGCGGCGTTCAGGAACTCCTCCGCGGCCTTCGCCCGGATCGGGGTCGGCGCGGCCGAACCGATTCCGGTGCGGACCGTACGGGTCTCCGGGTGCAGCGCCAGACCGAAGGCGCAGACCGCGATGACCATCGCGTTGCGGGATCCGACCTTGGAGTACTGCTGCGGACCGTCGGCCTTCTTGATGTGGACGGTCTTGATGAGCTCGTCGGCGGCCAGCGCGTTGCGCTTGACGCCGGTGTAGAACTCGTCGATCGGGATCAGGCGGGAGCCGCGTACGGACTCCACCTCGACCTCGGCGCCCGCTGCGAGCAGCGCCGGGTGGGAGTCACCGGCCGGCGAGGCGCAACCGAGGTTGCCGCCGACGCCGCCGCGGTTACGGATCTGGGGGGACGCGACCGTGTGCGAGGCGAGCGCGAGTCCCGGAAGCTCCGTGCGGAGGTTCTCCATGATCTGGGTGTACGGGACGGAGGCGCCCAGGCGCACCACGTCCTCACCGACCTCCCACTCCCGCAGGAGACCGATGCGGTTCAGGTCCAGGAGGTACTCCGGCCGACGGTGGTCGAAGTTGATCTCGACCATCACATCGGTGCCACCCGCAATCGGCACAGCTGTGGGGAACTCGGCCTTAGCGGCGAGCGCCTCCTCCCAGCTGGCGGGGCGAAGGAAGTCCATGTACGGCTCTCTTCTTCTTCATCGGGTCGTTCACTTCAAGCCAGGAGGCCTAAGGACCCTCGACTGGTCGTTCACGTGCTGTTAACGCGGTGTGGACTCAGTACACCGGCCGCCTGTCCCCCGGGTGCAGTCACCGAAACCATGAAGGAGTTGGCTGGCGACCTCCCTCGTCTTGTAGATTCGTATGAAAGGCAGGATGCGACGACCTGCCCGATTTCCAACGGCAACATTCGAGACAGATCGGCGGCGACATCATGCGGCTGCGCGCACTGCTGGAAACCGAGGCGCTGGGGCTGCGGCTGCTCGGCGGCGAGGAAGAACTCGACCGGACCGTCCGCGGGGTCATGACGACCGACCTGCGTGATCCCAGCCGGTACCTGTCCGGGGGCGAACTCGTCCTCACTGGCCTGGCCTGGCGTAGAAATTCAGCCGACTCCGAGCCGTTCGTACGAATCCTCGCGAGCGCGGGGGTCGCGGGGCTCGCCGCGGGCGAGGCGGAGCTGGGGGCGATCCCGGACGATCTGGTATCGGCCTGTGTGCGCAACCGGCTGCCGTTGTTCGCTGTGAACGAAGACGTTGCATTCGCCACGATCACCGAGTACGTGGTGCGGCAGGTCTCCGGCGAGCGCGCCGGTGACCTGGCGGCGGTCGTGGACCGCCACCGTCGCCTGATGACCTCGGGCCCGGCCGGCGGCGGCCCCGACGTGGTGCTGGATCTGCTCACCACCGACCTCGACCTCCGGGCCTGGGTGCTGTCCCCCACGGGCCGGCAGATCGCCGGGGCGGGCGAGCCGCTGGCGCCGGGCGCGTGCGCAGCCCTGGCGAGCGAGCACCTCGCGGCGGTCCGGACCGGCCGCAGGGGGCCGCACCGGATCTCCATCCAGGGTATTACCTACTCCCTGTTCCCGATCAGAGGACACGGCCGGGGCGCCGCCGGCACGGTCACCCGGGACGTGCGCGAGAGCGTGCTGTCGGACTGGCTGCTGGCGGTCGAGGCGGACGCGGGCGACTGGCCCGCCGAGCGCCTGGACCTGCTCCAGGGCGTGACCCAGCTGATCGCCGTGGAGCGCGACCGGCGCGACGCGGCCCGCACGGTACGCCGCCGCCTGGCCCAGGAGATCCTGGAACTGGTCCAGACGGGCGCGCCGCCCGCCGAGATCGCCGCCCGCCTGCGGGTGGCCGCCCCGGTGCTGCTGCCCGGGCTGGGCGCCGCACCGCACTGGCAGGTCGTCGTGGCCCGGGTGGACTGGGACAACGGGGACATCCCGGGCGGTCCGGTGGCCCAGTCGCTGCTGGAGGAGATCCTCGTCGACCCGTCCGTCCCGGGGCCCGAGCCCTCGGACCGGATCGCGGTGGCCCATGCGGGTGACGAGGCCATCGCCCTCGTGCCGCTGCCCGCGCTCTCCGGGGAGGCCGGGGAGGACAAGGGCCCGGACGCGGCTCTCCACGCCGACGTGCTCCTGACGTCCGTACGGGACCCCCTGGCGGCCGGTCTGGCCGACGACGGCCGGCTCACCCTGGGCGTCAGCGCGGCCGTGCACTCGGCGGAGGGGCTGCGCGGGGCGCTGGAGGAGGCCCGGCACGCCCGCCGGGTCGCCGCGGCCCGCCCGGGCCGGGTCTGCGCCGCCGGCCACCACGAGCTGGCGTCGCACGTGCTGCTGCTGCCGTTCGTGCCGGACGACGTGCGCCGCGCCTTCACGGCCCGGCTGCTGGACCCGCTGCGGGACTACGACCGGCGCCACCGGGCGGAGCTCATCCCGACCCTGGAGGCCTTCCTGGACTGCGACGGCTCCTGGACCCGCTGTGCGACCCGGCTGCACCTGCACGTCAACACGCTGCGGTACCGCGTCGGTCGAATCGAGCAGTTGACGTCCCGGGACCTGTCCCGGCTGGAGGACAAGCTCGACTTCTTCCTCGCACTGCGGATGAGCTGAGCAGATCCGCCCGGCTGCCGTCCCGCCCGGCCCGGGGGCGGCTGATGATCCGTCCGGACTTTGTGAAAGAGTTCACCCGACCCCTTGGCCGGAGCCGCCGATCCGTGCTCTCATTTCGCCCCAGGGCCCAATGATGTGCGGCTTGATTGCTTTGGGGAGGGCAATGTGGCGGACACCGCCATGTCCGGTGCCGGATCTACCGGGGGAGAAGATCCCCTCCAGCGGGCGATATGGCGGCTGCGTTCGCGCGGCTGTTGGACCGACGCCGCGGCGCTGCTGACGCCACACGCCGCCAACGCCGGGGCGGCCGTGCAGCGGACCGCGCTGCTGGTCGAGCGGTGCCTGTTCACCGGCCAGGGCTGGTCCGAGGCGGAGGACGCGCTGCGGATCGCGGAGGCGGTGGCGCAGGACGACGACGACCGGGGGGCGGCCGCGTGCGAGCGGGGCCAGCTGGCGTACGCCGCGACCGTGCTCGGTGTGCGGGACCGGGCCGACGAGGCCCGGTCGGCGCTGGGCCGGGCGGCGGCCCTGCTGTCCCCCGGGTCCCGGACCCGGCCGCTGCTGGACTTCCGGCGGGGGCTGGTGGCCGAGCACCTGGCGGACGCCCCGCAGTCTGCGCGGCCCGCGTACCGCCGGGCCCATGCGGGGGCGCTGGCGCACGGGGACACCCTGCTGCTGTCGTTCACCTGGCGGCACCTGGCCGCGCTGGCGCTGCGGGACGGTGAAGTGGCCGAAGCCCGCAAGGGCTTCGCCGAGTCCCTGCGGATCCGCGAGGAGCTCGGCTTCCTGGTCGGCACGGCCCCCGCGCTGGCCGCGCTGGCCGAGGCCGAACCGGAACCGGAAGCCGCCCGCCTCCGCGCGGAGGCCCGCCGCCTGTTCCACCTCCTGGGCGGCATCCCCACCTGGCTGGCGGACCAACTCCAGCCGTCCGCACCCCCCGCGCCGTCACCTGCGGCATGACCCCACGGCGCTCCGCGCCCGCGCCTCGAACGCCGGCGGGGCTGGATGTGGCGGCGCGGGACGCAAACGCGTCCCCGCCCGGCGCCGAAGGGCGAGCGAAGCCAAACTCAGCCCCGCCGGCGCTTGAGGCGCGGGGCCCGGGGAGGAGCCCCGGCAGACAGCCCGCGCGGGGGCAACCCGGCCCAGCCGTAGCCCCGCCCACGAGGGAGACCCGGCTCAGCCAAACTCAGCCCCGCCGGCGCTTGAGGCGCGGGGCCCGGGGCGGAGCCCCGGCAGACGGCCCGCGCAGGGGCACGGGGTCAGGCGGTGGTGGAGCCGGCGAAGTGTTCGCGGACCAGGGTCTCGATCACGGGGAGGTCCCGCGCGGCCAGCGCCTCCAGCAGAGCGGCGTGCTCCGCCGCATCGGCGACGAGATCGGCCCGTCGCACCCGCGGAGCACCCGGCAGGGGCCACTGCGCCCGCCGGTGGAGCTCCTCCGCGACCTGGACCAGCTGGTCGTTGCCCGCCAGCGCGAGCACCTGGCGGTGGAAGGCCCGGTCCGCCTCCGCATAGCCCGGCAGGTCCCCCGCGGCAGCGGCCTCGGCCGTGGCGACGGCGGCGGGCCGCAGCTCGGCCCAGGCGGCCGCGGGCACGGTGCGGGCCAGCCGCAGCATGACGGGGACCTCCAGCAGGGCCCGTACCTCGGCCAGCTCGGCCAGCTCCCCCGGCGTCCGGGACACCACGCGGAACCCCCGGTTGGGCAGGCATTCCACCGCCCCTTCCAGGGCCAGCTGCTGCATCGCCTCGCGCACGGGGGTCGCCGAGACACCGAACCGCTCGCCCAGCGCGGGGCCGGAGTAGATCTCCCCCGGCGCCAGCTCGCCTTCGATCAGCGCCGCGCGCAGGGCGTCGAGGACCTGCCCGCGCACCGAATGGCGCAACACCTTCCGCCCCTGTTCCGGCACCCGGGCTCGGGCCGTGTCGTGCACTCGGTCCTCCTCCAAGGGTGTCGGCCTGCCCCGAGGATACGGCCTCACCCGGATCGGGTAAGGTAAGGCTAACCTGTTAACGATCGCACGATTCGGTGGTCCTTCCATGGCCGTCACTGTCGTATCCCCTGCTTTGGACGCCCCTTCCGCCCCGGCCGGCTCTCCGGTGGCGGAGGCGTACGCCCGCCTGACCGGGGTCTACGGCGGACTGCGGGTCATCGAGCGAGCCGCGCACGAACAAGCCCCTCGCGGTGCGGGGTGGACCGGCGCGGACGAGCTCGCCGCGGGCGGGCCCGCCCTCGACGCCTTCCTCGCCTGGGACGACGCCCAGGTGCTGAGGGACTACGGGACCCAGGCCCGACCCGACGTGGCCGCGAGCTTCGGCCTGCACCGGTACGCGTGGCCGGCCTGCCTGTTGATCACCCTGCCCTGGCTGCTGCTGCGGCGGGTCCCCCGGCTCCCCGTCACCCAGGTGGCCTACCACCGGACCCTGGGCCGGATGAGCGTGCACGTCGAGGAGTTCGCCTGCCTGCCGCACGACCCGGCGGCCGCCCTCCCCGGCGCCCGGGTCGTACCGGACGAGGAGGCGCTGCGCGCCGAGGTGCGGGTCGCGGTGGCCCAGCACCTCGAACCACTGCTGAAAGGTTTCGGCCCGCGGATGCGGCGCGGCCGCCGGGCCCTGTGGGGCATGGTGACCGACGACGTCGTCGAGGGCCTCTGGTACCTCGGCCAGCTGCTCGGCGAGGAGCAGCGGGTCATGGCCGAACTGGCGGCGCTGCTGCCGGGCTCCACGGCCCCGTACACCGGAGGCGCGGGGTTCCGTACGCTCACGGGTCCCGACGGCGGGGAACTGACCACCCGGGACCGGGCCAGCTGCTGCTTCTTCTACACGATCCGCCCGGACGACGCCTGCGACACCTGCCCCCGGACCTGCGACGCGGAGCGCGTGGCCCGCCTCACCGCGGCCGCCACCGCCTGAACCCACCCGCACGGGTGACCGTAATCGAACGCAACTCGTCCTGCACGGGCGCCCGTTCGACCTACAACACCCTATCCGGCGGGCCGCGCCCCCCGATGGCGTCCACTTGCCCCGAAACCCGCGTGCACGGCGGACCGGCTGCGCCACTATGGCGCCCGGAACGCCGCATACGCGAGGCAAGGGACATCCGCATGAGACTGACCGACATATCGCTGGACTGGCTGCTGCCCGGCAGCCTGCTGATCCTGGGCGTGCTTGCGGCAGTTGCGGTACTGGCCCGGGGCAAGCGCGAGAGCGAGAAGGCCGCGGCCGAGGACAGCTGGGAGCGCAGCGAGGAGCGCCGCAGGCGCAAGGAGGCCGTCTACGGGACCGCCTCGTACGTCCTGCTGTTCTGCTGCGCGGCGGTCGCCGCAGCCCTCTCCTTCCACGGGCTCGTCGGCTTCGGCCGGCAGAACCTGAGCCTGTCCGGGGGCTGGGAGTACCTGGTCCCCTTCGGCCTCGACGGCGCCGCCATGTTCTGCTCGGTGCTCGCCGTCCGCGAGGCCAGCCACGGCGACGCGGCCCTGGGCTCGCGCATGCTGGTCTGGCTGTTCGCGGGCGCGGCCGCCTGGTTCAACTGGGTGCACGCGCCCAGGGGGCTCGGCCACGACGGCGCGCCGCAGTTCTTCGCCGGGATGTCGCTCTCGGCGGCCGTGCTCTTCGACCGCGCCCTCAAGCAGACCCGCCGGGCGGCGCTGCGCGAACAGGGCCTGATCCCGCGGCCGTTGCCCCAGATCCGGATGGTCCGCTGGCTGCGGGCCCCCCGGGAGACCTTCGGCGCGTGGTCGCTCATGCTGCTGGAGGGCGTACGCACCCTCGACGAGGCCGTGGACGAGGTGCGCGAGGACAAGAAGGAGAAGGAGGCGGACCGGCACCGCAGGCGGGAACAGCACCGCCTGGACCGCGCCCACATCCGGGCGCTGGGCCGGCAGAACAGGGCGTTCGGGCGGGCACGCGCCCGCGAGGGCGACATGCCGGGGCTGGCCCCCGGATCGGGCTCCGCGCCGGTCGGCGCGGAGCCGGCCATAGCGGAACCAGGACTCCTGCCACCCCTGCGCCGCCGGCCCTCGCTCCAGGCCGTCAGTGGAACCGAATCCGCTGACCTGGCCGTGACCGGTCCCCGGACGGTGGACCTCACCGCCGAGGACGACACCCAGACCATTCCCCGACTCGACTCACTGGAGCGCAAACTGAAG
Organism: Streptomyces sp. NPDC058646; assembly: GCF_042716875.1. Classification (NCBI taxonomy): domain Bacteria; kingdom Bacillati; phylum Actinomycetota; class Actinomycetes; order Kitasatosporales; family Streptomycetaceae; genus Streptomyces; species Streptomyces sp. NPDC058646. The sequence goes on from NZ_JBHXRK010000006.1 coordinate 55,437, forward strand.
GATCTGGAGCAGCAGTTCGGCTGACCGCGACGCGCGGGCCCGCCCGTTCAGGCGGGCCTTCCGTCCAGTTCGAACCACACCACTTTTCCGCTGCCGGGCGCCAGTGCGTCCACGCCCCAGGTGTCGGCGAGCGTCTCCACCAGCATCAGGCCCCGTCCGTGCGTACCGTCGTCGGCGGTCGGTACGTACGGCCGGGGCCGGCCGGCGGCGTAGTCCCGGACCTCCACCCGCAGCCGGGCGGCGGCGAGGGTCGCGGACACCTCGGCCCCCCGGTCGGTGTGGACGAGGGCGTTGGTCACGAGTTCGGTGATCAACAGCTCCGCCACGTCCGCGGTGTCGCCCTCGCACCGGTGGCGCATCAACTCCCTCAAGGCTCTGCGGACGTCACCCACCGCTTTCAGGTCCGCCCGGCGCACGCTCCGGCTGATCCGCAGCATGTCCGCCGTCCCCCCGTCCGCACCGGCGGACGGTTCACGCGGTACGGGCCTGCCTCTCTTCCACTGCTTCCCGGTCTTCGCCCCCACCCGCACGGCGATGCCCCTCCCCCGTGTCATTGCTCTCGAACAGCTCTACGGGATGCATGCCCCCCGAGCCGGTCCGCACTCCTCCGGGCTCAGGGGCGTGGCACGTTGCGGAGGTTGGATCGAGCCATCTGGATCATCCGGCCCACACCCCCGTTCAACACGATCTTGCTGGCCGAAAGTGCGAATCCGGTCACCATTTCGGCGTTGATCCTCGGCGGAATGGACAAGGCGTTGGGGTCGGTGACCACGTCCACCAGAGCGGGTCCCCGGTGCCGGAACGCATCCTTCAGAGCCCCGGTGAGCTGCTTGGGCTTCTCCACGCGGACCCCGTAGGCGCCTGCCGCGCGGGCGATCGCCGCGAAGTCGGGGTTGGTGTTCGCCGTGCCGTACGACGGGAGGCCGGAAACCAGCATCTCCAACTCGACCATTCCGAGGGAGGAGTTGTTGAACAGGACCACTTTGACGGGCAGGTCGTACTGCACCAGGGTGAGGAAATCTCCCATCAGCATCGAGAATCCGCCGTCACCCGACATCGACACCACTTGACGGCTGCGGTCGGTGAACTGTGCGCCGATGGCCTGCGGGAGTGCGTTGGCCATGGAGCCGTGGCTGAAGGAGCCGATGATGCGGCGTTTGCCGTTCGGGGAAAGATAGCGCGCCGCCCACACATTGCACATGCCCGTGTCGACGGTGAACACGGCGTCCTCGTCGGCGAGTTCGTCGAGGACGGAGGCCACGTACTCGGGGTGGATCGGCGTGTGCTTCTCGACCTTGCGCGTGTACGCCTTCACCACCCCCTCCAGGGCGTCCGCGTGCTTCTTGAGCATCCGGTCCAGGAAGCGCCGGTCCGTCTTGACCTTCACGCGGGCGTTCAGGGCCCGCAGGGTCTCCCGTGCGTCGCCCCAGACGGCGAGGTCCAGCTGGGAGCGGCGCCCGAGGTGTTCGGGCCGGATGTCCACCTGGACGATCTTCACGTCGTCGGGGAGGAAGGCGTTGTAGGGGAAGTCCGTGCCGAGGAGGATGAGGAGGTCGCACTCGTGGGTGGCCTCGTAGGCGGCGCCGTAGCCGAGCAGGCCGCTCATGCCGACGTCGTACGGATTGTCGTACTGGATCCATTCCTTGCCGCGCAGCGCGTGCCCGACCGGGGCCTTCACCCGGCCCGCGAACTCCATGACCTCGGCGTGCGCCCCGGCGGTGCCGCTGCCGCAGAAGAGGGTGACCCGCTCCGCCTCGTCGACGAGGCGGACCAGCTTCTCGATCTCGCCGTCGCCGGGCCGCACCGAGGGCCGGGCGGTGACGAGGGCGTGCTCCACCGTCTTCTCCGGCGCCGGCTCGGCGGCGATGTCTCCGGGCAGGGCGACCACGCCGACGCCGCTGCGTCCGATCGCGTGCTGGATGGCGCTCTGGAGCACGCGGGGCATCTGCCGGGGGTTGGAGATCAGTTCGCTGTAGTGGCTGCACTCGCTGAACAGCCGGTCGGGGTGGGTCTCCTGGAAGTAGCCGAGGCCGATCTCCGAGGAGGGGATGTGGGAGGCGAGCGCGAGGACCGGGGCCATCGAGCGGTGCGCGTCGTACAGGCCGTTGATCAGGTGCAGGTTCCCCGGGCCGCAGGAGCCCGCGCAGGCCGCGAGCCGTCCCGTGATCTGGGCCTCCGCGCCCGCCGCGAAGGCCGCCGTCTCCTCGTGGCGGACCTGGATCCACTCGATGTCGTCCGTCCGGCGGATCGCGTCCACGACGGGGTTGAGGCTGTCGCCGACGACTCCGTACATCCGGCGCACGCCTGCGCGCACGAGGATGTCGACGAACTGCTCCGCCACGTTCTGCTTGGCCATGAGGGGCTGAGTCCTTCCCGGTCGCCGGTCCGGTCCCGTCCGGTTCTCCGTTGCGTGTGCCTCCCATCCAGCCACGTGTACGCCGTTTACGCCTCCCAGACGGCGGCGGCCGTGCGGTCGTCCGCGTACCCCTTGAGGCGGAGCTGGGTGTCCGCGAGGAAGGCGGCCAGGCCAGGCGGCTCCGGCTCGGACCAGCGCGCCGCGAGTTCCGCGGGCAGGCTCGCCTCCTCCCGCATCGGCTCGGCCAGTCCGCCGGAGCACAGCAGCAGGGTGTCGCCGGGCCGGGCCACGGAAGCGCGGAAGCGGAAGCCGCTCTCGGCGGGCTTTCCCGCGGCCTCCTCGACCGGTTCCAGGTCCTGCCACGCCCCGGACCGCAGCCGGAACAGCCCGCCCGCGCCCGCACCGAAGCACACCCGGGTCCGGCAGGCGGGGTCGACCGGGAGCAGCAGCCCGCGCAGCCCCGCGGTGTACTCCTCCTCCGCCAGCCCCAGCTCGGCGGCGCGGGCCCGCAGCCGCCCGTACCCCCGGTCGGTGAGCCGCTGGAGGCCGGAGCGCAGGGCGTCGCGGCGTCCGGCCCCGATGTCCTCGGTCAGCCGCTGCCGGCTGCGCCCGACGGCCGCGGCGACGGTGCGGCACAGCTCGGCGGCGGCCTCGGCGGCCCCGGGGGCGGCCCGGTCCCCGCCGGCCAGGACGACGAGGACCAGGGCTTCGTCGCCGCCGCCGAAGCGGGCGGTGAGCAGGAAGTCCCGGCGGGTCTCGCCGCGGAAGCGGGCCGAGTCCCCGCGCAGGGAGGCGGCGCGCAGGGTGTAGGTGCCGTAGCGGGCCCCCTCCAGGACGGTGTCGGGGGTCAGTGCGTCGAGGGCGGCGGGGTCGGCGGCGGGCAGCGCGCCCGGCTCGGGCGCGTAGGTGGGGGCGCGGTCGCCGAGGTGGTGCACCTCGGGCCGGTCTGCCGCGGGGGCCGCGGGCGGCGGCGCGGGGGCGGGGGGCGGTTCCGGGGCGGCCTCGGGGCCGGTGTCCTCGCGCGGCGCCTCCCCGCGCCGCGCGGGCAGTTCCTGCGGCGGCACCGGCGGCACGTCCAGACCCCCGAGCGCGTACCCGGTGACCCCGCCCTCCCGCGGATCCCGGGGCGGGGGCAGCGGCCGCCCGGCCGGGAACGCCCGAGGCGGGGGCGGCGGGGCGGCAGGCGGCACGGCCTCCCGCGGGGACACCGGAGCCGCTGCCGCCGGGGGTGGTGGGACCGGCGGCCGGGGCCCGGCCGGAGCCGGGGGCAGCGGCGTGGCGGCGGCATGCGGGGGCGGCGAAGGTGCCGGGGCAGGGGGTGCCGGAGGCGGGGCGGAAGCCCCCGGAGATGGCATAGGCCCCGCGGGCGTCCGGGCCGCCGGAGGCGGCACTGCCCCCGGCGGGAGCGGCGGAGCCACGGGCCGGGCGGGCGCCGCCGGGGCCGGGCGTGGCTGAGGTGGCTGAGGTGCCGGGGCCGGGAATGGCGGGGCCGGGGGCGCCGGGACGGCCGCCTCCGGGAGCAGGACAGGCGGCGGGGGCGGCACGGCCCCTGCCCGGGGCTGCCCGCCCGGGGCCGGAGGCACGTCCGCCCGCGGGGCTTCCGCGGCGCCCGGCCCGGTAGGGGGCGGCGCGGAGCGGCGGGGGCCCGGGAGGAGCCCGCCGGGGGAACGCGGGGGTTCCGGCGGCGGGCCGGGCGGGGCCGCCGCCGCCACCGTCCCCGGCGGGCTCCCGGCCTGCGGCTCGGTGTCCGTTCCCGGCTCGGGCACCTCCGCCCGCGCCTGCGGGTCCGTCACCAGGACCGCGGCCGAACGGAACCGGTGGTCCAGGGTGTCCCCCGGATCCGGCTCCGGTCCCGCGTCCGGGTCCTCGTAGAGCTTCTGCCACCAGTCGTCCGCGCCCTGCTGACTCATGCCCTCATTGTCGGCCTCCGGCAGGGGCGGAGAACGCGGAACGCACGAAAAGGGTCCACCGGGCCGCCGCCCGGTGGACCCTCCCCGTTCCACCCGTACGGTCTGGCGGACGTCGTACGCCCGCGCGACCGTCTGGGTGACGGAGGCGCCGTTCGCGTCGGTCAGCTCGACCTGCAGCGAAACCGGCTGGCCGGAGGCGCGGGCGTGGTGCACGGTCGCGGTCCGGGCACCGCCGCGCTCGCTCACCTCCGCCGCCGTCCGGTGTTCGCCCTCGTAGGAGTACGACAGCTTCGCGGACTTCAGCGCGCCGGGGGCGTAGCCGGCGTGACCGGTGACGCCGAGCCCGACGGTCTGCCCGTCGGCGGCCGGTACGGTCTTCAGTCCGTCCAGCGGCGCCGCAGTACGCCGAGGCATCGCGCTTCGAGGTGAAGCCCCAGCCCGTCCGCACCTGGGTGGACCGCTGCCAGGTGCGGGCCGGCGGGCCGATCTCCTCGATGTGCTGGGTCAGTTCGTACCGGCCCTCCTCGGCCGGGACCTCGAAGACCCCGAACGGGTACCCGCTCTCGCCGACGACCTCGCCGTCGCGCTTGAGCTGCGGGTTGCCGATGTCCCCGAAGGAGCCGGGCTGCGCGAAGTGGCTGCTGTCGCCCTGCTGCGTGGAATGCTCCAGGTTCGCCCGGACCTTGCCGTCCAGCCACAGCTTCTTCAGCCGCCCGCCGGACACGGAGCGGGCGCGGGCGTCCGTACCGGTGACGTCGGCCCAGAAGGCGGCGGCCTGCCGCTTGTCCGCGGCGAGCGCGACACCGCCGAGGGAGTTCGGGACCAGGGAACGCTCGGCTCCGCGCGGTGCGGGCGGGGCGCTGCGCGCCACGTCCACGGATCCGTCGTAGACCGCGATCAGCGGCAGCTTCTTGGCGTGCGCGTCGTCGTAGCCCTGCCGGACGAGGCCGGTGACGTTGAAGAGCCCTCGTCGGCCCTGCCCGTGGCGAGGGCCTCGACCGCGCCCTCGGGGCAGACGTACAGGTCCTTGCCGGACCGGCGGGTCTGCACGAGCGGCTGGGAGCCGTCCGCGCGCGGCAGGGCGGTGGCTGCGGTGCGGCCGGCCGCGTCGGTGGAGAGAAGGATCCGGTCGCCGGTGACCAGGGGCACGGTGACGGGGCCCTGGGCCGCTGCGCGGCCTCCCCGCTCCCGACGAGGGGTCTGCTGCCCGGCCTTCCGTCGCTCGGCTGTGCCGTGGACGGTCCCGCGGCGGTGACGGCCAGGACGGCCGCGGTGACCGCTCCCGGCGCCGTACGCGGTATCGGGCGCATCGCTCTCCCCAGGTGGATTCCGGCCAACCACTGCATTGCACGGCAAAGCCGCCGCCTGAGTGGCTTCCGACCGGCGGATGTTGGTGCTGCGGTGGCATGACCTTGGCAGAGCGGCGGGTGGTGCGGCGATGATGTCCGCGGCGGGTTTGCGCCGTGGCCGCTTCCCGCCAGCGGGTGGTGGGCGGGAGTACTGGGAGCGGGGTGGACGGGTTGCTGAACGCGATAGGCCTGGACGAGGGCCAGGAGTCCGCCTACCGCGCGCTGGTGGCGCTGGGAGCGGCGGAGGTGCCGGACCTCGCCCACCGTCTGGCCCTGCCGGAGCCGCAGACCGAACGGGCGCTGCGGCACCTGGAGCGGCAGGGCCTCGCGGCGCAGTCCTCGGCCCGGCCGGGACGCTGGGTGGCGGCCCCGCCGGGAGTGGCGCTCGGCGCCCTGCTCACCCGGCAGCGGCACGAGCTGGAGCAGGCGGAGCTGGCGGCGAAGCTGCTGGCCGAGGAGTACCGGGCGGAGGCGGCCGAGCCCGCCGTGCACGACCTGGTGGAGGTGGTGCAGGGCGCGAGGGCGGTGGCCCACCGGTTCCACCAGCTCCAGATGGGCGCGGCGGAGGAGGTGTGCGCGCTGTTCACGGGAAGGCCGCAGGTGGTGACGGGCACCGACAACGAGGCCGAGGAGCGGGCCTCCGTACGGGGCGTCGAGTACCGGGTGGTCATCGAGCGGGAGGTACTGGCCCTGCCGAGCGGGATCCGGGAGGCGTCGACCGCCCTGGCGCGCGGCGAACGGGTCCGGGTGACGGGGCAGGTCCCCACGAAGCTGGTGATCGCGGACCGGACCCTCGCCATGGTCCCGCTGACGGCCCGCGGCGCGGAGCCGTCGGCGCTGGTGGTGCACGCGTCGGGGCTGCTGGAGTCGCTGATGGGCCTGTTCGAGGCGGTGTGGCGGGAGTCGCTGCCGCTGCGGCTGGGCTCGACCGGCTCGGCGGAGGTGTCGGGGGGCAGCCCCGACACCACGGATCTGGAGATCCTTTCCCTGCTCCTGGCGGGCATGACGGACGCCAGCGTGGCCAAGCACCTGGAGCTGGGGCTGCGGACGGTGCAGCGGCGGGTCAAGGGCCTGATGGAGCTGTCCGGGGTGACGACGCGGCTCCAGCTGGGCTGGCACGCGTACGAACGGGGCTGGGTGGCCCGATAGCCCCTGGTCGGTCAGGCTGAGCAGATGGACGGGCCTCAGCTGTTTCTGGTGGGGCTGGTGTTGCTGCTCGGGGCGCTGGGGGTGCTGGTCCCGGGCGTGCCGGGCACCTGGCTGGTGTGGGCGGCGCTGATGTGGTGGACGCTGCTCGAACGCTCGGCGCTGGCGTGGTACCTGCTCGTCGCGGCGACGGCCCTGCTGCTGGTGGTCCAGGTCGTGATGTGGCAGCTGCCGCCCCGGCAGCTGCGGGGCGTGGCGGTCACGCCCCGGACGGCGGCGTACGCGGGCGCCGGGGCGGTACTGGGCTTCGTGCTGATCCCCGTGCTGGGCGCGGTCCCGGGCTTCGTGGGCGGCATCTACCTGTGCGAACGCCTCCGCCTGGGCACCCACGGCGAGGCCTGGACCTCGATGCGGGCGGTGATGCGGGCGGTGGGCACGAGCGTGCTGGTGGAACTTTTCGCCTGCCTGCTGGTGCTCGGCGCCTGGGCGGGCGCGGTAGCAGCCGGAGCCTGACTCCGGCCCCGGCGTCCGGAGCCGCCCCCGACGACCCCCCGGCCCGACCGGACCGGGCGGCGCCCCGCCGGGCCTCCGCCCTGCCCTGCCCGGTCGGGAGCACCGGCCCGGCGCCACACAGCGGAGCCGGCACGACCGGCCGGGGCGGAACGGTCCACCACGGCGGTAGCCGGGCGGCCGGGTCAGCCCCGCGGGGAGGGTCCGGGCGGGCCCGCACCCCGCGGGCCCGCCCGGGTGATGCCCCGCGGGGCATCACCTCCGCGGGGTGCGGGGCGGCTGGCGGGCCGCCCCGTCCGGGTGCGGGCCCGGTCCGCGCGGCGTCCAGCAGGGCTCAGGCTCGGCCGGTGCGCTTCGCCGCGTAGTTGGCGCGGCCTTCCGCCGACTTCAGGCGCCAGTCCCGGCGGATCTCCGACCGCACCCGTGCGTCCGTCTTCGCCACGATGCGCTGGTTCTCCCGGAGCAGCTTGCGGTAGCTCTCCAGGCGGCGTTCCGCCAGCTCCCCGGAGTCCACGGCGGCCAGCACCGCGCACCCCGGCTCCGCGACGTGCGCGCAGTCGTGGAAGCGGCACTGCGCCGCGTACTCCTCGATCTCCGAGAAGACCTGGCCCACGCCGGTCTCGGCGTCCCACAGGCCCACGCCGCGCAGTCCGGGCGTGTCGATGAGTACGCCGCCGCCCGGCAGGGCGAGCAGGTTGCGCGTGGTCGTCGTGTGGCGGCCCTTGCCGTCGACCTCGCGGGCCTCCTGGACCTCCATGACCTCCTCACCGAGGAGCGCGTTGGCCAGCGTGGACTTGCCGGCGCCGGAGATGCCGAGGAGCACGCTGGTACCGTCGCCGACGACGGCGCCGAGGACGTCCGTGCCCTCCCCGGTCAGGGAGGAGACGGTGAGCACCTGGACGCCCGGAGCGGTGTTCTCCACGTCCTGGACGAGGTGGGCGAGCGTCGCCGGGTCCGGGACCAGGTCGGCCTTGGTGAGGACGACCAGCGGCTGCGCCCCCGACTCCCACGCCAGGGCCAGGAAGCGCTCGATGCGTCCCAGGTCCAGTTCGAGGGCGAGGGAGACGGCGATGATCGCGTGGTCGACGTTGGCGGCGAGGATCTGCCCCTCGGAGCGCTGCGAGGAGGTGGACCGCACGAAGGCGGTCCGGCGCGGCAGGTACGCCTTGACGTACCGGGGGCTGCCGGCCGCCTCGACGGCGGCCCAGTCCCCGGTGCAGATGACCCGGAGCGGGTCGTGCGGGGTGACGAAGGCGGTGTCGGCGCGGACGATGCCGTCGGCGGTCATCACGTCGCACTGGCCGCGGTCGACGCGTACGACCCGGCCGGGCAGGAGACCCTGCGCGGCGTACGGGGCGAACTCGGCCGCCCATGCGTCGTCCCACCCGAAGGGGGTGAGGGCGTGCGAGGAGGAGGCCTGCGGGAAAGCGGAGAAAGACAAGGGGAACCCTTCACAGGGTGGCCCCGGCCGTCCGGACGCCGGCTCAGCGGCGCGTGGAAGAGTGTGAGGTCAGCCGGAGACCACGGAAGTGACATCGATGGTCTTCTGAGTGCGGGCAGCGCCCTGCGCGACGACAGTCATCAACGAACTCACCTCCGGGTCATGCACGTGCTGGTGGTTCCCCACCGGTCGGCGGGAACGGACCCACCGTAACAAGCCTCTTCGCGTGGACGCCACTTCTTTTTTCGATGAAGTCGGAGCCCGGCCTGTGGACTTCTGCCCCTCGGTGATCGGCCCGCCTCGCAGGACGGTGCCGGGCGTCGCCGGGCGCCGGGCGCCAGGCGTCAGGAACTCCTCGGTCGCGGAGGCCCGGAGGCCGCGGCGGACGGCGCGCACGGAGGAGGCCTTCGTCCGCCGGCGGATGTCCGTTTCCTTCAAGACGCCGGCGCCGGGGCGTGCCTAGCCTGAGCCCATGACTCCCCGACTCGACGTGATCGGCCTCGTCGTCTCCGACATGGCCGCCTCCCTCGCGTTCTACCGCCGCCTCGGGCTGGACGTGCCGGCCGGGTCCGACGACCAGCCGCACGTGGAGGCCACCCTGCCCGGCGGGCTGCGGGTCTCCTGGGACACGGAGGAGACCATCCGTTCCTTCGACCCGTCCTTCACACCACCCGCCGGCGACGGCGGCCGCCTCGGGCTGGCGTTCCTGTGCGACTCGCCCGCCGAGGTGGACGCGCTGTACGCCGAGCTGACCGAGGCCGGGCACCCCGGGCACCTGAAGCCCTGGGACGCCTTCTGGGGGCAGCGCTACGCCGTGCTCCTCGACCCCGACGGCTGGGAGGTCTCCCTCTTCGCCCCGGCCGGGGGCGCCGCGTAGGCCCCGAGCGTGGTCCCCGCCAGCGAGCGGACCTCGCGCGCCAGGTGCGCCTGGTCGGCGTACCCGGTGCGGGCGGCGACCTCGGCGTACGGCGTCCCGGACCGGGCCAGCGCCAGGGCCCGGCGCAGCCTCAGGATCCGGCCGAGCGTCCGCGCCCCGTAGCCGAAGGCGTCCAGTGAGCGCCGGCGCAGCTGTCGCTCGCCGAGCCCGACCGCCGCGGCGATCCCGGCCACGCCCTCCCCCGCCTCCAGCCGGGCCACGACCTCGGCAGGCAGCCGGTCCGGCGGCCCGGTGTCTGCGGCGCGGCGGGCGGCCAGCGCCTCCAGTCCCGTGCGGGGGTCCCCGTACGCCGCCACCCGTCCGGCGAGGCGGCGCACCTCCCCGGCCGGCCAGAGGTCGGCCAGCTCGACGCGCCGGTCCCGCAGCAGGTGGGCCGGTACGCGGAGCAGCGCGGGCGCGACGCCTGGTGCGAGGCGGACACCGCTGAAGGCCGCGCCCGGGACCTCGCCGGCGGGATGCGGCCCGGTGTCGGGGCCGGCGACCAGCAGCCGCCCCTCGACCCACAGCAGGTCCATGCACCCGTCGGGCAGCACGACCCCGCCGCCGCCCCCGGCTCGCCAGAGCACGGCGCCGGGTACGGCTGACGACGGCCTTTCCTCGTACATCCCTCCAGGCTAAGGGCCGGTCCCGTACCTCCGGCGGCCGGAACCGGCTGGGGGCGAAGACCGCCGGAACCCGCCGCGGCACCGCCGGTGGGGGCGGTGCGGCCAGGGCGCCGGCCGAGGAGCCGGGCGTGGACACGGCTGTCGGCCGTCGGCGGCGGGCTCGTGACGCGGTCCAGGGGCTGAGCGACGGGTTCAGTGCTTGCGCAGGCGGGAGGAGTAGTCCTCGGGCGGGAGGAACCTGGACCAGCGCTCGGGGAACTCCGACGGCATGTCGTCGTCCTCGTCGTCCTCCGACTCGCCCTCCGCCATCGCCCGCCATGCGGCGGCCCGCGCGATCAGCTGCGCGGCCTCCGCCTCACGGGCCCGCTCGTTCGCCTCGCGCGCCGCCGCCGTGGCCACGGAGGGCCAGACGCGGTCGATGGCGGCGTTGACGGCCGCGCCGACGAGCACCGCGAAGGCCGAGATCCCGATCCACAGCAGGACCGCCACGGGGGCGGCCAGGGAGCCGTAGATCGTCGGCCCCTCCACGGTGTTGGTCAGGTAGATGCGCAGCACGAACGAGCCGAGCACCCACATGGCGAGGGCGATCAGCGCGCCCGGCACGTCCTCGATCCACGGTGAGCGCACGGGTACGGACACGTGGTAGAGCGTGGTCAGGAAGGCGATGGACAGCAGGGTGACGGTCGGCCAGTACAGCACCGCGATCACTTCCGTGCCCCAGGGCACCAGCCGTACCACCGCATCCGGCCCCACCACCATCAGCGGCAGCACGATCGCGCCGATCAGCAGGGCGATCACGTACAGCAGGAAGGCCAGCAGCCGGGTCTTGACGATCCCGCGGTGCCCGTCGAGCCCGTACATCACGGTGATGGTGTCGATGAAGACGTTCACCGCCCGGGACCCCGACCACAGGGCGAAGGCGAAGCCGAGGGAGATCAGGTCCGGGCGTCCGCGGCCGGTCACGTCGTCCAGCAGGGGGCGGGCGATCTCGTTGACGCCGCGGTCGGAGAGGACCGTGCCGACCGCACGCAGGATGTTCTCCTCGATGCTGGCGACGGTCTGGGTGTCCGTCCAGCCGTCCACGTAGCCCAGCAGGCCGAGCAGGCCGAGGAAGAGCGGGGGCAGCGAGAGCAGCGTGAAGAAGGCCGCCTCGGCCGCGAGCCCGAGGATGCGGTACTCGATGCACGAGTTGACGGTGTCCTTCAGCAGCAGCCAGGCCATCTTCCGCTTCGATACGTTGCGATAGAGGGCGCGGGCCCGATGGAGCCGCCCGGGGATCCACTCGGGTGTTTCTTTTGCTGGCTGCACGTCCTTACGGTATCCGCATGGCAGCCACCACCCACACAGTCAGCAATCAGCCTCCGCCTCTCGTGGGCCACGACGTCTACGGCGGCGACCGGGCCCTGAGCGAGGGCGTGGAGCGGCATCTCGCCCAGGCGGAGCCCGAACTCCTCGCCGAGGTACGGGAGGAACTGACCGGCCTCGGGCTCGCCGCGGGCTCCGCGCAGGCCCAGGAATGGGGTACGCAGGCGAACGGGTGTCCGCCCGAACTGCGGACGCACGACCGGTACGGCAACCGGATCGACGAGGTGGAGTTCCACCCGGCCTGGCACCGGCTGCTCGGGCACGCCGTGACCAGCGGGCTCACCGACGCCTGGGGGCGGCCGGCCGGGCACCTGCGCCGGGCCGCCGGTTTCTTCGTGTGGTCGCAGGCCGAGGCGGGGCACGGCTGCCCGGTCTCGATGACGCACGCCGCCGTGCCCGCGCTGCGCACCGATCCGGCGCTGGCCGCGGAATGGGAGCCGCGGCTCACCTCGCACGTGTACGAGGAGGGGCTGCGGCCGGCTGCGCAGAAGGCCGGTGTCCTCTTCGGCATGGGGATGACGGAGAAGCAGGGCGGCAGCGACGTCCGGGCGAACACGACGGCCGCGGTGCCGCTGGACGCGGACGGCGAGTACCTGCTGACCGGGCACAAGTGGTTCTGCTCGGCGCCGATGAGCGACGGGTTCCTGGTGCTGGCGCAGGCGCCGGGAGGGCTGACCTGCTTCCTGGTGCCGCGGGTGCTGCCGGACGGCACCCGCAACGTCTTCGCGATCCAGCGGCTGAAGGACAAGCTGGGCAACAAGTCGAACGCGTCGAGCGAGGTGGAGTTCGACGGGACGTGGGCGCGCCGGGTCGGCGAGGAGGGCCGGGGGGTGCGGACCATCATCGAGATGGTCGCGGCGACCCGCGTGGACTGCGTGATCGGATCGTCCGCCCTGATGCGGCAGGCGCTGACCCAGGCGGTCCACCATGCGGAGCACCGCTCGGCTTTCGGAGCACCGCTCATCGACCAGCCGCTGATGCGCAACGTGCTCGCCGACCTGGCCCTGGAATCGGAGGCGGCCACCACCCTGGCGCTGCGTCTGGCGGCCGCCCAGGACGCGGGCACGGAGCAGGAGAAGGCCTTCCTGCGCCTCGCGGTGCCCGCGGCGAAGTACTGGGTGACCAAACGGTGTACGCCGATGGTCGCCGAGGCCCTGGAGTGTCTGGGCGGCAACGGCTACGTCGAGGAGTCGGGGATGCCGAGACTGCTGCGCGAGTCCCCGCTGAACTCGATCTGGGAGGGCTCGGGCAATGTGCAGGCGCTGGACGTACTGCGCGCCCTGCAGCGCGAGCCGCAGGCGCTGGGCGCCTTCCTGCAGGAGGTCGGCCAGGCCCGGGGCGCCGACCACCGGCTGGATTCGGCCATCAAGCACCTGCTGACGGAGCTCGCCGACCTGGAGGGCATCGAGGCCCGGGCGCGCCGCGTCGTGGAGCGCATGACGCTGGTGCTGCAGGGGTCGCTGCTGGTGCGGTGGGCCCCGTCCGAGGTCGCGGACGCCTTCTGCGCCTCGCGGCTCGGGGGCGACTGGGGTGCGGCCTTCGGCACGCTGCCGCACAGCCTCGGTCTGGGGGCGGTCGTGGAACGGGCGCGGATCCCGGTCCCGGACGCCCCGTAGAACTCGTCCGGGTGCTCCCCGGGCGGTCCCCAAACCGCTCGGGGCCGGGATCCGGGCCCGTTGACCTGGAGCAGGAGTGGCGCCGCGCCGACTCGGCACCACCCCTGATCCGAGAAGCCCCGAGGAGGAGCTGCCACGCCGCCGTGCGGCGTCCGGACAGTTTCGGTCGGGCGACCGGGACTTGGCGAGAGTTGCATACCGTTGCAACCTTTGAGTCGACGGCCGCCCGCCGGGGGTGGCGGTCGAACGGCGTCTCCGGGACCGCGCGGGCGGCCCCGGTCGTACGTCCTGTTCGCACGGGGAGGTTCCGGTGGCCGACACCGCTGGCAGCATGGTCGATGTGGCTCGCCTCTCGGCCATGGACGCACGGGACGCCGCGCGTCTGCTCAAGGGGGTCCGGGCGGCCGCCCTGGCCGGGGACCGGCCGCCGGCCGCCCCGCGTCCGGAGATCGCCGAGTCCTGGCGCCGGATGCTGGCCGGCGGGGTGCACCCGGACCGGGACGCCCGCTCGCGCATGCTGTCGGCGGCGGAGACCGAGGAGCGGCGGCACGTGTCACCGCTGCGCGAGGTCCTGCCGGTCCTGCGGGAGGGGCTGCTGCCGGCGCTGGACGAGGCCCTGCACATCATGGTCGTCGCCGACGCGGAGGGGCGGCTGCTGTGGCGGGAGGGCCACCGTTCCATCCTGCGCAAGGCGGACCGGCTCGGCTTCTCGGTGGGGGCGGACTGGGACGAGGCCGTGGTCGGCACGAACGGGGTGGGCACGGCCCTGGTGGCGCGGCGGCCGGTGCAGGTGTTCTCGGCGGAGCACTTCGTCTCCAGCCACCACGACTGGACCTGTGCGGGGGCGCCCGTACGGGATCCCCGGGACGGGCGGTTGCTGGGCGTCGTCGATGTCAGCGGGCCGCTCGCCACCATGCATCCGGCGACGCTGGCCTGGGTCAGCTCGGTGGCCCGGCTCGCGGAGCGCGAGCTGCGGGTGCGGCACCTGGAGTCGCTGGAGCGGCTGCGGGCGGTGGCCGCCCCGCTGCTGGCGCGGCTGCCGGGACGGGCCCTGGCCGTCGACCCCCAGGGGTGGACGGCGGCGGTGACGGGGCTGGCCCCGACGGACCGCGTGCCGCTGCCGAAGGGCTTCGGGCCGGGCCGGGTGTGGGTGCCGCAGCTCGGGGACTGCGTGGTGGAGCCGCTGCCCGGCGGCTGGCTGCTGCGGATCGCGGAGGACCGCAAGGACGCGGCCGTGACCCGCTTCGTCCTGGACCTCAGCCGGCCGGGCTCCTGGTCGGCGACGGTGCACGGGGCCGCCGGGAGCTGGTCGCAGGAGCTGAGCCCGCGCCATGCGGAGCTCCTGTTCCTGCTCGCGGAGAGTCCGCGGGGGCGGTCGGCGGCTGAGCTTTCGGCGGAGGTGTTCGGGGACCCGACCCGCACGGTGACCGTCCGCGCGGAGATCTCCCGGGTACGGCGCCACCTCGCGGGGGTCCTGACCCACCGCCCGTACCGCTTCGCGCAGGACGTGGAGGTGGAGCTGATCCGCCCGCAGGACCCGGCCGCGCTGCTCCCGCACTCCACGGCCCCGGCGGTGGTCAGGGCCCGCCTGGGCCTGCGGGGGCCCGGCATGGTTCCCTGACGTGCATGAGCACCATCACCCTCACCACCTGGTCCCTGGAGATGACCTCCGCGTCCGACCTCGTCCCGGCCACCGTCCCGGGACCGGAGGTCACGATCGTCCGCGCCGAGGTCCCCTCCCCCGAGTTCAGCCGATTCCTGTACGCCTCGGTGGGCGGCGACATCCACTGGACGGACCGGCTGTCGCTGAGCCGCGCGCAGTGGATGGAGCAGCTGGACCGGCCGGGCGTGGAGACCTGGGTCGCCTACGACCGGGGCACCCCGGCGGGATACGTGGAACTCGACCCGCAGGACGACGGTGTGGTGGAGATCATGTACTTCGGCCTCCTCCCGGACTTCCGGGGCCGCCGCATCGGCGGGCACCTGCTGTCGGTGGGCGTCGCACGCGCCTGGTCCCTCGCGGACCGCTGGCCGGACCGGGAGCCGACCCGCCGCGTCTGGCTCCACACGTGCAGCCTGGACGGGCCGACGGCGATGGACAACTACCTGCGGCGCGGGTTCAAGCTCTTCAAGACGGAGACGGAACCCAAGGAGGAGACCCCGACGCCCGGCCCCTGGCCCGGCGCGTAGCCCTCGCGAGCGGGCCCCGGCCCGCCGGGGAGGGGCCGGCGGGCCGGCGGGCCGCAAACCGCAGGTGCGCCGTCCGCTGCACCCGGCCTCGCCGCCGTGCGGGGAGCGGGGACGGAAGCCGCGAGGGTGCGCAAAACGCGTGAGCCCCGTCACGCAGTCCCACGATCCGGGACGACTTGGTCCGCATAGTGGACAGTAGTGGACTCCTCCAATCGGCACATGACACGCTTCCGCCATGAATGGAGCTGGAATTGCCTTGGTGAGTCGGCGGCACGTCGACCTCGGCCGCATGTCCAGCGCCATGTGTCCGGCCTGCTGACGGAACCAGCCACAGCCGTAGACACCCCCCAAGCCCCCTGAGGCCGAATCCGCCGCGCCCACCGGCAGCATGGCGGCACTCAGCCGCACCCGCCTGCAGCGTCGCAGGTCACCGCAGTACCAGGGGTCCGCCGCCGCTCCCCCTGCCCTGCCTTGAGCCGTTGAAGAAGGACGTACCGTCATGGCCGCCACCCCCGAAACGCCCGCTGCCGCACCCGCAGCCGCTGTGCGCCGCAAGACCGGCCGTCACCGCGGTGAGGGTCAGTGGGCCGTCGGACACCACACGCCCCTCAACGGCAACGAGCAGTTCAAGAAGGACGACGACGGTCTCAACGTGCGGACGCGCATTGAGACGATCTACTCCAAGGCGGGTTTCGACTCGATCGACCCCAACGACCTGCGCGGCCGCATGCGCTGGTGGGGCCTCTACACCCAGCGCAAGCCCGGGATCGACGGCGGCAAGACCGCGATCCTGGAGCCGGAGGAGCTGGACGACAAGTACTTCATGCTGCGCGTGCGCATCGACGGCGGCCGGCTGACCACCGAGCAGCTGCGCGTCATCGGTGAGATCTCCGAGGAGTTCGCGCGCGGCACGGCCGACCTCACCGACCGCCAGAACGTGCAGTACCACTGGATCCGGATCGAGGACGTGCCGGAGATCTGGCGCCGCCTGGAGGCCGTCGGCCTGTCCACGACCGAGGCCTGCGGTGACACCCCCCGCGTCATCCTCGGCTCTCCCGTCGCCGGCATCGCCCAGGACGAGATCATCGACGGCACGCCCGCCATCGACGAGATCTACCGCCGCATCGTCGGCAACCCGGACTTCTCGAACCTGCCCCGCAAGTTCAAGTCCGCGGTCTCCGGCTCGCCTCTGCTCGACGTGGCGCACGAGATCAACGACGTCGCCTTCGTCGGCGTGACCCACCCCGAGCA
The DNA here is from genome assembly GCF_042716875.1 of Streptomyces sp. NPDC058646. Lineage (NCBI taxonomy): Bacteria > Bacillati > Actinomycetota > Actinomycetes > Kitasatosporales > Streptomycetaceae > Streptomyces > Streptomyces sp. NPDC058646. The sequence continues at coordinate 72,113 of NZ_JBHXRK010000006.1, forward strand.
CGGCCCCGGCTTCGACGTCTGGGTCGGCGGCGGCCTCTCCACCAACCCCAAGCTCGGCGTGCGCCTGGGGACCTGGGTCTCGCTGGACGAGGTCCCGGACGTCTACGAGGGCGTCATCTCGATCTTCCGCGACTACGGCTACCGCCGCCTGCGCACCCGCGCCCGGCTGAAGTTCCTCGTCGCCGACTGGGGCCCGGCCAAGTTCCGCCAGGTCCTGGAGGACGAGTACCTCCAGCGCAAGCTCACCGACGGCCCCGCGCCCGAGCAGCCCTCCGGCCGGTGGCGCGACCACGTGGGCGTCCACCAGCAGCAGGACGGCCGCTTCTACGTCGGCTTCGCGCCGCGCGTCGGCCGCGTCGACGGCGCCACCCTGACCAAGATCGCGGACGTGGCCGAGCAGCACGGCTCCGGCCGCCTGCGCACGACCGCCGAGCAGAAGATGATCGTGCTCGACATCGAGGCCGACCAGGTCGACTCGGTGGTCGCCTCGCTGGAGGCGCTGGACCTGCGGGTCCAGCCGTCCCCGTTCCGCCGCGGCACCATGGCCTGCACCGGCATCGAGTTCTGCAAGCTGGCGATCGTCGAGACCAAGGCGCGCGGCGCCTCGCTGATCGACGAGCTGGAGCGCCGCCTGCCGGACTTCGCCGAGCCGCTGACCATCAACATCAACGGCTGCCCGAACGCCTGCGCCCGCATCCAGGTGGCGGACATCGGTCTCAAGGGCCAGCTGGTCCTGGACGACGACGGCAACCAGGTGGAGGGCTACCAGGTCCACCTGGGCGGCGCCCTCGGCCTGGAGGCCGGCTTCGGCCGCAAGGTCCGCGGCCTCAAGGTCACCTCGGAGGACCTGCCCGACTACGTCGAGCGGGTCGTCAAGCAGTACGAGGAGCAGCGCGAGGACGGCGAGCGGTTCGCTGCGTGGGTCGCCCGCGCGGACGAGAAGAGCCTGTCGTGAGCGAGCGCGCCGCACCGTTCCACTGCCCGTACTGCGGCGACGAGGACCTGTTTCCGAACGAGACCGGTCACGGCGCGTGGGAATGCCGGGCCTGCAACCGGGCCTTCCAGCTGAAGTACCTCGGGCTGCTGTCCCGGGGTGTCCGGTCCGACGCCGCTGGAGGGGACGAGATATGACGACGGTTCAGGAGACCAGGAACCTCAGGGAACTGGCCGAGCAGGCGGGCCGCGACCTGGAGGACGCCTCCGCACTGGAGATCCTCACCTGGGCGGCCGAGACCTTCGGCAAGAAGTTCGCCGTGACCTCCTCCATGGAGGACGCGGTGGTCGCCCATCTCGCCTCGCGCGTCCTTCCCGGCGTGGACGTGGTCTTCCTCGACACGGGCTACCACTTCGAGGAGACCATCGGCACCCGCGACGCGGTCGAGGCCGTGATGGACGTCAACGTCATCACGCTCACCCCGCGCCGGAGCGTCGCCGAACAGGACGCCGAGTACGGGCCGAAGCTGCACGACCGGGACCCCGACCTGTGCTGCGCGCTGCGCAAGGTCAAGCCGCTGGAAGAGGGCCTGACCGCGTACGAGGCGTGGGCGACGGGCCTGCGCCGCGACGAGTCCCCCACCCGGGCGAACACCCCGGTCGTGGGCTGGGACGAGAAGCGGCAGAAGGTCAAGGTGTCGCCGATCGCCCGCTGGACCCAGGACGACGTGGACGCCTACGTCGCCGAGCACGGCGTACTCACCAACCCCCTGCTGATGGACGGTTACGCCTCCGTCGGCTGCGCCCCGTGCACCCGCCGGGTCGAGGAGGGCGAGGACGCCCGGGCCGGCCGCTGGGCCGGGCGGGGCAAGACCGAGTGCGGGCTGCACGGCTGATGACGAGCGCACGGCTGATGACGAACACCACGGAACCGACGGAGAAGAAGCAGATGAGCGTGAGCGACCAGGGCGCCACCGTGTGGCTGACCGGGCTGCCGAGCGCGGGCAAGACCACCATCGCCTACGCGCTGGCCGAACGGCTGCGCGCCGAGGGCCACCGGGTGGAGGTCCTCGACGGCGACGAGATCCGCGAGTTCCTCTCCGCAGGCCTGGGCTTCTCCCGGGAGGACCGGCACACCAACGTGCAGCGGATCGGCTTCGTCGCCGAGCTCCTCGCGAGCAACGGCGTCAAGGCGCTGGTACCGGTGATCGCGCCGTTCGCGGACAGCCGTGAGGCCGTCCGCAAGCGGCACGCCGCCGAGGGCACCTCGTACCTGGAGGTCCACGTGGCCACCCCGGTGGAGGTCTGCTCGGAGCGTGACGTGAAGGGCCTGTACGCCAAGCAGGCGGCGGGCGAGATCTCCGGTCTGACCGGGGTCGACGACCCGTACGAGGCGCCGGAGTCCCCGGACCTCCGTATCGAGTCGCACACGCAGTCCGTGCAGGAGTCGGCTTCGGCCCTGCACGCGCTGCTCACCGAGAGGGGTCTGGCATGACGACGACCGTCGCACACGTCCACGACGCTGCGAACAATTCTTCCGGGTCCGTGCCCTACGCGCTGTCGCACCTGGACGCCCTCGAGTCGGAGGCCGTGCACATCTTCCGCGAGGTGGCGGGCGAGTTCGAGAAGCCGGTGGTCCTGTTCTCCGGCGGGAAGGACTCCATCGTCATGCTGCACCTGGCGCTGAAGGCGTTCGCGCCGGCGCCGGTGCCGTTCACCCTGCTGCACGTCGACACGGGCCACAACTTCCCCGAGGTGCTGGAGTACCGCGACCGTACGGTCGAGAAGCACGGCCTGCGCCTGCACGTGGCGTCCGTCCAGGACTACATCGACGCGGGGAAGCTGCGCGAGCGTCCGGACGGCACCCGCAACCCGCTGCAGACCGTGCCGCTGACCGAGGCGATCCAGCAGCTGAAGTTCGACGCCGTCTTCGGCGGCGGCCGCCGCGACGAGGAGAAGGCCCGCGCCAAGGAGCGGGTGTTCAGCCTCCGCGACGAGTTCTCGCAGTGGGACCCGCGCCGTCAGCGCCCCGAGCTGTGGCAGCTCTACAACGGCCGCCACGCACCGGGCGAGCACGTGCGCGTCTTCCCGCTCTCCAACTGGACCGAGCTGGACGTGTGGCAGTACGTCGCCCGCGAGGGCATCGAGCTGCCGGAGATCTACTTCGCCCACGAGCGCGAGGTCTTCCAGCGCAACGGCATGTGGCTGACGGCCGGCGAGTGGGGCGGTCCGAAGGAGGGCGAGACGCCCGAGACGCGTCTCATCCGCTACCGCACCGTCGGCGACATGTCCTGCACCGGCGCCGTCGACTCCGACGCCGCCTCGCTGGACGCCGTGATCGCCGAGATCGCCGTCTCGCGCCTCACCGAGCGGGGCGCGACCCGCGCCGACGACAAGATGTCCGAGGCCGCGATGGAAGACCGCAAGCGCGAAGGGTACTTCTAGAAATGTCCAGCACCACAGAGCAGTTCGCCGACCTCTCGGCGACCACGCTGCTGCGCTTCGCGACCGCCGGCTCCGTCGACGACGGCAAGTCCACCCTGGTGGGCCGGCTGCTGCACGACTCCAAGTCGGTCCTGACGGACCAGATGGAGGCCGTCGAGGCCGTCTCCGCCCAGCGCGGCCAGGAGGCGCCCGACCTCGCGCTGCTCACCGACGGCCTGCGGGCCGAGCGGGAGCAGGGCATCACCATCGACGTCGCGTACCGCTACTTCGCCACCGCGCGCCGCCGGTTCATCCTCGCGGACACCCCGGGGCACGTGCAGTACACCCGGAACATGGTCACCGGTGCCTCCACGGCCGACCTGGCCGTGGTCCTGGTCGACGCCCGCAACGGCGTGATCGAGCAGACCCGCCGGCACGCCGCCGTCGCGGCCCTGCTGCGGGTGCCGCACGTGGTCCTCGCCGTGAACAAGATGGACCTGGTGGGCTACGAGGAGTCGGTCTTCGCCGCGATCGCCGAGGAGTTCACCGCGTACGCCTCGGACCTGGGCGTGCCGGAGATCACCGCGATCCCGATCTCGGCCCTGGCCGGGGACAACGTGGTCGAGCCCTCCGCGAACATGGACTGGTACGGCGGCCCGACGGTCCTGGAGCACCTGGAGACCGTGCCGGTCAGCCACGACCTGACCGCCTGCCCGGCACGCTTCCCCGTGCAGTACGTGATCCGTCCGCAGTCCGCCGAGCACCCCGACTACCGCGGCTACGCGGGCCAGATCGCCTCCGGCGTGCTGCGCGTCGGCGAGGCCGTGACGGTCCTGCCCTCGGGCCGTACCAGCACCGTCGTGGGGATCGACGCGCTCGGCGAGAGCGTGGACATCGCCTGGGCCCCGCAGTCGGTGACGCTGCGGCTGGCGGACGACATCGACATCTCGCGCGGCGACCTGATCGCGCCGTCCGCGAGCGCCCCGGCGACCACGCAGGACGTCGAGGCCACGGTCTGCCACGTGGCGGACCAGCCCCTCTCGGTCGGCGCACGGGTGCTGATCAAGCACACGACGCGCACGGTCAAGGCGATCGTCAAGGAGATCCCCTCGCGGCTGACCCTGGACGACCTGTCCCAGCATCCGGACCCCGGTCAGCTGGTGGCCAACGACATCGGCCGCGTGGTCGTCCGTACCGCCGAGCCGCTCGCGCTCGACGCCTACGCCGACTCGCGCCGCACCGGTTCCTTCCTGCTGATCGACCCGGCGGACGGGACCACCCTGGCGGCCGGCATGGCGGGCGAGTCCTTCGCCTCCCAGGCCGAGACGACCGTCCAGGCGGATGAAGAAGGGTGGGACTTCTAGATCATGTTCGCCGACATCTTCTCCACCTTCGCCAAGGAGGGCGGCCGCGTAGGCAGCGGCCACCTCGGCAGCGGCCAGGGAGGGGTGGCGCGATGTGCGCGATGACTGCATCGCCGACGGCATCCCGCAGTCGCGCCCTCACCCTCCACCAGCTGTACCCGGCCCTGCTCCACAGACGAAGACGTGCGTCATGAGATGACGACGTCACGAGAGGAAGACCTCCCGTGCCTGCCACCCGCACCACCCGCACCACCCTGCGCCGCGGCCTCGTCGCCGCGGCCGCCCTGCCGCTGCTGATCGGCGCACTCGCCTCCTGCGGCTACGGCTCCGAGGCCAAGAAGGACGCGCCCGAGGACAAGGCCGCCAGCGTGGCCGACGCGGGCAGGAAGCTCTCCGCATCCGAGGTCCGCATCGGGTACTTCCCGAACCTGACGCACGCCACCGCTCTGGTCGGCCTCCAGGAAGGCCTGATCGAGAAGGAACTGAACGGCACCAAGATCAAGGCGCAGGCGTTCAACGCGGGCCCGTCGGAGATCGAGGCCCTCAACGGCGGCTCCCTCGACATCGGTTTCATCGGCCCCTCGCCCTCGATCAACGGTTACGTGAAGTCCAAGGGCTCCAACCTGCGGATCGTCTCCGGCTCCGCCTCCGGCGGCGTGAAGCTCGTCGTGAACCCGGACAAGATCAAGACCCTGGACGACGTCAAGGGCAAGAAGATCGCCACCCCGCAGAAGGGGAACACGCAGGACGTCGCGTTCCTCAACTGGATCTCCGAGAAGGGCTGGAAGGTCGACCCGGAGTCCGGCAAGGGTGACGTCTCCGTCGTCCGCACGGACAACAAGGTGACCCCGGACGCCTTCAAGTCGGGCTCGATCGACGGCGCCTGGGTGCCGGAGCCCACGGCCTCCAAGCTCGTCTCCGACGGCGGCTCGGTCCTCCTCGACGAGACCGCCCTGTGGCCCGACAAGAAGTTCGTGATCACGAACGTCATCGTGTCGCAGAAGTTCCTCAAGGAGCACCCGGACGTGGTGGAGGCCGTGCTGACGGGCACGGTGAAGACCAACGAGTGGATCAACGCCAACCCGGACAAGGCGAAGGCCTCGGCGAACGCGAAGCTGGAGGCGGAAGGCGGCAAGCCGCTCGACGCCAAGATCATCGACCCGGCGTGGCCGAGCATCGCGATCACCGACGACCCGCTGGCCGCGACGCTGAAGACGCAGGCCGACTGGGCCGTCAAGGCCAATCTCATCGAGCAGCCCGAGCTGGCCGGCATCTACGACCTGACGCTCCTGAACAAGGTCCTGAAGGCTGCCGGCAAGCCCGAGGTCTCCGACGCCGGTCTCGGCGCCAAGTAACCCGCAAGTCCAGCAATCCCCAGGAGGTGACGACCATGGCCACCACGCTTGCCAAGGCTGCCGAGGGCACCGTAGCGGAGCAGACGCACGCCGCCCGTATCGCGCACGTCTCGAAGTCCTTCTCCGGCCGGGCCGGATCGCAGCTCGTCCTGGACGACATCAGCCTCGATGTCGCTCCCGGAGAGTTCGTCACCATCCTGGGGGCCTCAGGGTGTGGCAAGTCCACCCTGCTGAACCTGGTCGCGGGCCTGGACAAGCCGTCCGTGGGGTCCATCGAGACCCCCGGCGGCCGCCCGGCGCTCATGTTCCAGGAGCACGCCCTCTTCCCGTGGCTGACCGCGGGCAAGAACATCGAACTCGCCCTGCGGCTGCGCGGGGTGCCCAAGGCCGAGCGCCGTCCGGAGGCCGAGCGGCTGCTGGAGCTGGTCCGCCTCGGCGGCGCGTACGGCAAGCGCGTCCACGAACTGTCGGGCGGCATGCGCCAGCGCGTGGCCCTGGCCCGCGCCCTCGCCCAGGACAGCCGGCTCCTCCTCATGGACGAGCCCTTCGCCGCCCTCGACGCCATCACGCGCGACGTGCTGCACGGCGAACTCACCCGCATCTGGGCCGAGACGGGCCTGTCCGTCCTCTTCGTCACCCACAACGTGCGCGAGGCCGTCCGCCTCGCCCAGCGCGTGGTCCTGCTCTCCTCGCGGCCCGGCCGGATCGCGAAGGAATGGACCGTGGACATCCCGCAGCCGCGCCGCATCGAGGACGCGGACGTCGCGGAGCTGTCCCTGGAGATCACTGAACACCTGCGTGGGGAGATCCGCCGCCATGGCCAGCACTGACACCACCCCGAAGGTCCCGGCCAAGGGCGACGACCTGGCCGGCCTGGAGGCCGGCCTGGACGCCCTCGACGCCGTCGAGACCCACCGCACCCCGGTCCGCGAGGTCCTCACCAAGAAGGTCCTGCCGCCGCTCCTGGCCGTCGGACTCGTCCTGGTGGTCTGGCAGATCCTCGTCGCGGCGAAGGTCACCGACGAGACCAAGCTGCCCGCCCTGTCCTCCGTGTGGGACAGCCTGTCCGACATGTGGCTCAAGGGCACCCTGCTGGAGGTCATCTGGACCAGCGTCTCCCGCGGTCTGCTCGGCTTCCTGCTGGCCCTGGCCATCGGCACCCCGCTCGGCCTGATCGTCGCCCGGGTGAAGTTCGTCCGCGCCGCGATCGGCCCGATCCTGCAGGGCCTCCAGTCGCTGCCGTCGGTCGCCTGGGTGCCCCCGGCGGTGCTCTGGTTCGGTCTCAACGACGCCATGATGTACACGGTCATCCTGCTCGGCGCGGTCCCCTCCATCGCCAACGGCCTCGTCTCCGGCATCGACCAGGTCCCGCCGCTGTTCCTGCGGGCCGGGCGCACCCTGGGCGCCACCGGCCTGCGCGGCGCGCGGCACATCGTCATGCCGGCCGCGCTCCCCGGCTACCTGGCCGGTCTGAAGCAGGGCTGGGCCTTCTCCTGGCGGTCCCTGATGGCCGCCGAGATCATCGCCAGCTCCCCCGACCTGGGTCTGGGACTGGGGCAGCTGCTGGAGAACGGCCGCAACAACATCGACCTGCCGGGCGTGTTCCTCGCGATCATCCTGATCCTGGTCGTCGGCATCGCCATCGACCTGCTGATCTTCAGCCCGGTCGAGCGGTGGGTGCTGCGCAGCCGCGGCCTGCTGGCCAGGAGCTGAGTCCCGTGTCCAGCGCACCCGCCCTGCTCGTCATCGCCCACGGCAGCCGCGACCCGCGGCACGCGGAGACCGTGCACGCCCTCACCGGGCGGGCGCGGGAACTGCGGCCCGGGCTGCGGGTGGAGACGGCCTTCCTCGACTTCAACACGCCGTCGGTCGGGCAGGCCCTGTCCGCCCTCTACCTGTCCGGCGTACGGGAGGTCGTGGCGCTGCCGCTGCTGCTGACCCGCGCCTTCCACGCGAAGTCCGACATCCCGGCCGCACTGGCCGAGTCGGCCTCGCGCCTGCCGGGGCTGTCGGTACGGGTGGCGGACGTGCTCGGGCCGTCCCCGCTCCTGCTGGGCGCCCTCGACAGCCGGCTCACCGAAGCCGGCCTCACCCCGGCGGACCGCTCCACCACCGCGGTGGTGCTCGCGTCCGCCGGTTCCACGGACCCGGAGGCGATCGCAGTGATCGCTGAAACCGCGCGGGAGTGGCGGCACACCGGTTGGTGCGCCGTGCGGCCTGCGTTCGCCTCCGCTGCTCTGCCCCGTACGGAGGACGCCGTACGGGCCCTGCGCGCCGAGGGGTTCGAGCGGGTGGCGGTGGCTCCGTACGTCATCGCGCCCGGCCGTCTCCCGGACCGCATCGCCGCCGGCGCCGAGGCCGCCGGCGCGGACGTCCTCGCGGGCGTCCTGGGTGCGGCCCCGGAACTGGCCACGCTGCTGCTGCGCCGCTACGACGCGGCCGCGTCCGCGCCGGCGAGGCTCCCGGCCCTGACCGCGTAGCCCGTGACACGGGTACCGGCCCCCGCAAGCTGCCGACCGGGGGCCCGGCGGTCACGGCCGGCCTCAGGCGCGGGCCGCGGCCTCGTCGGCCAGGGCGGTCAGGTCCTCGACGGACATCGCACCCGGGGGCAGGCCTTCGCGCGCGAAGATGTTCGCCGCGTGCCGCAGGACGTCGTTGACCGGGGTCGGCACCCCGTGCAGGCGGCCCAGCAGGCAGATCTCCCCGTTCAGGTAGTCCGCCTCCACCGTTCCCGTCCCCCGGGCCAGGCTCTGCCAGGAGGATCCGCCCCGGACGCCCGCCGGCTGGTCCACCTTGCCGTCGCGCGCGGCGGCCTGCTCCGCCTCGGAGGCGTAGGCGATGCCCGCGGCTGCGAAGGCGGCCTTCGCCTCGCGGACGGCCCGCAGCAGCAGCGCCCCCTTCGCCGGATCCGGCTCCGGGCCGGTCGTCGCCTGGACGGCGTTGCCCAGGTTGCCGAGCAGCTTGGCGTACTTCCAGCGCATCACGTCCTCGGTCACGGGCGCCTCGAAGCCGGCCTTCTCCAGGTCGGCGGCGATCCGCCGGGCCCGGTCGTCCGCGCCGCCGGCCGCCAGGCCCAGGTGCAGGATGCCGGTCCGGGGCGTGCACAGCGCCGAGACCACACCCGGTTCCAGGAAGGTGGCGGGCAGCCATACGCACACCCCGTACACCCGGGCGAAGCGGCGCAGGGCCAGCCGCTCGCTCTCCACGCCGTTCTGCGCGCACAGCAGCGGCAGCCGCTGCGCCGCCGTGCCGCCGCCCGCGACCTCCGCGTCGCCCCACGCGTCGAGCGCGGCGAGGGCGTCCTGGGTCTTCACCGCGAGGAGCAGCACGTCGTCGGAGCGCAGCTCGCCCAGTCCGGCCGGTTCCGAGACGACGGGCAGCCGGTGCACCCGCGTCCCGTCGGCCGTGGTGAGGCGGAGTCCGTCCGCCCGCAGGGCTTCGGCGTGCGCGCCGCGCGCGACGAGGACGACCTCGCCGCCCGCCCCCGCGAGCCGTCCGCCGATGGTGGCGCCTACCGCGCCCGCGCCGATGATGATGTACCGCATGCGCACGAGCCTGGCACATCCCGCGCCCTGCGCTACCGTCGGGGCATGGCGCACACGACGTTCGCTCTCGGCGGGGACCTTCCGGTACGGCGGCTCGGGCTCGGTACGGGGGGCCTGGTCGGCCCCGGCTACTGGGGCCCGCGCGGGGGCCGGTCCGAAGCCATGGAGCTGCTGCGTACGGCGGTGGAGCGGGGGGTCACCCTCATCGACACCGCGGACAACTACGGGCCGGACCTCGCCGAGGAGCTGATCGCCGACGCCCTGCACCCGTACGGGGAGCAGCTGGTCGTCGCCACCAAGGGCGGGGTGGTGCGGACCGGGCCCGACGAGTGGCACCTCGCGGGCCGCCCGGAGCAGTTGCGGGCGATGTGCGAGGCGAGCCTGCGCAGGCTGCGGGTGGAGCGGATCGACCTCTACCAGTTGCACCGCTTCGACCCGGCGGTGCCGATGGCGGAACAGCTCGGCACGCTGGCCCGGTTGCGGGCGGAGGGGAAGATCCGGCACATCGGCCTGGACACGGTGACCGCCGAAGAACTGCGGCTGGCACGGGAGTCGGTCCCGGTGGCCTCCGTGCAGAACCCGTACAACCTGATGGACCGCGGCTCGGCGGAGGTGCTCGCGCTGTGCGAGGCGCACGGGATCGCCTTCCTCCCGTACTACCCCCTGGGCGGCGGCGCCCTGACCCGGGAGGGCGCTGCGGCCGTCACCGCGGTGGCCGCCGCCCACGGCGCGGGCCCGGGCCAGATCGCCCTGGCGTGGCTGCTGCACCACTCCCCCGTGCTGTGCCCCACCCCGGGCACGGGCTCCCCGGCGCACCTGGCGGAGAACCTCGACGCGGCCACCGTCCGCCTCACCGCCCGCGAAGTGGCGCTGCTGGACGCGCTGGCCTGAGTCCAGGTGCGGCGGTGGGCGGGCGCACACGGCAGCGCCCTCCCGCGGCCGGGGGCGGTGCTCCTGCCGGGCGGCCAGGTCCCGGTGCGGGCGCCGGCCGGGCGGTGGGCGGTCAGTCCTGCGTCAGCTCCACGAGCTTGGTGACGGTGTTCCAGTTGCGCGTCGTCGCGTCGAGGTCCTTGACGACGGTGCGCCGGGCGAGGGCCTCGGCCAGCTTGGAGCGGCCCAGGCCGTCCGGGGCGTAGAGGTAGAGGACGCGGTCGCCGATCCGGTACTCCTCGGGGAGGAACGCCGCCGCGTCGACGGCGGCGAACCGTTCCCCGCCGGGCTGTTCGGAGAAGAAGGTGGCGTGGAGCTGCTTGCCCTCCAGCTCGGCGGCCGGGAAGGGGCAGGCCTCCGCGACGGCGCGCAGGTACTCCCCGTCCACCACCAGGCAGGCCACCCGGAAGCCGAAGTGGGCCTCGACGGCCGCCTCCAGCTCCCGGGCGAGCGCCGCCGGGTCCCCGCCCGCGCTGCTGAAGACGGCGTTGCCGCTCTGGAGGTACGTCCGCACCTCGCCGTGGCCGAGCCCCTCCAGCACGGTGCGCAGCTCCGCCATGGGGACCTTCCTGCTCCCGCCGACGTTGATCCCGCGCAGCAGTGCCGCGTACTTCTTCGTCCCGGTCCTCTTCGTCATGGGGGCACCCTAGGCCGCCCCTACGACAGTTCGGCCTCGATCAGGTCGGTGGCCTGCCGGGTTCCGCCTTCGGCAGCCGTCCGGGCCCGGACGGCCTGGCAGCGGGCGGCGACCGCCGGGTCGCCGGCCAGGGCGAGGACGGCCTCGCGGAGGGTCGCGGCGTCCGCCCGGTCCATCGGGACGTGCCGGGCGACTCCGAGCGAGACCAGCATGTCGGCGTTGCCGAACTGGTCCACGGCCTGGGGGACGGCGACCATCGGGGTGCCGGTGGCGAGGCCCTCCTGGCTGCCGCCGGCACCCGCGTGGGTGATGAAGGCATCGGCCTGGCGCAGGATGTCCAGCTGGGGAACCCAGCGGTGGACCTCCACGTTGGCGGGGACCGGGCCGAGTTCGGCCTCGTCGGTGAACTTGCCGATCTGCAGGACGACGTGCCAGTCCGGGAGGTCCGCGAAGGCGTCCGTGCAGGCCCGGTAGAAGGCGGGCTGCCTGGTGAAGGCGGAGCCGAGCGAGACCAGCACGACCCGCTTGCCCTCGGCGCTGTCGGGACGCTGCCAGGTGCCCTGCTCGGCGCGCTCGCCCTGGCAGGCCCCGACGAAGGTGTACACGGACCTGTCGACCCGGTCGGCGTGGGGCTGGAGCGCCTCGGGGATCAGGACGAGGCTGCGGCGCGGGCGGCCCTGGAACCGGTCGACCTGGTCGCCGAGGCCGTTCTCCGTGAGCCAGGCGGCGAACTTCGCGTAGTACGCCTGCCCGCGCTCGGAGGCCTTCAGCTCGGCGAACATCGGCTCGGCCACCTCCTCCTCGTACCCCTCCCAGGCGACCAGGTTCGGGGAGAGGGAGACCGCGGGCACGCCCCAGCGGTGGGCGAGGACGGGCGCCGGGTAGGAGGTGATGTCGTGCAGGACGAGATCCGGTTCGTCGCCCTCGAAGGCGGCGGCGAGCTGGGGCAGCGCCTGGACGGCGTCGTTCAGGAAGGGTTCCAGATGGTCGATCAGCTCGGTGCCCCAGGCCTCCGGGTCGTCGTCGGTGGGCAGGACGGAACGGTAGATCACCGGCGTGGCGCCGGTCCCCGCGACCTTCTGCGCGAAGGCGGCGGGGATGGCGTAGCTCACCCGGTGGCCGCGGGCGACGAGTTCCCGGATCACTTCGATGCTCGGGTTCACGTGCCCGTGGGCGGCGATGGAGAACATGGCGATGTGTGCGGGCTTGGCTGAAGTCATGCCCCGACCATAACGAGACGAGACGTCTCGTGCAATCCGATTCCGCGCCGCCCACTCAGCGCTGGTACCGGGCCAGGACCCGATTTCCGTCCCTGACCAGGCGTTTCTCCAGTTCATCGAGGTCGATCGCACCGCTGTAGAACTCCTGCAGCGCGGGAGTCGCCACCTTGTCCTTCCACTCCGGATATCCCCGTACCGCCTGTGCGGGCGCCGGGCGCAGCCCCGGGGCGAGCGCCGCGCCCGTGGCCCAGCCGTACTCGGGGGTGCGCAGGGCGGGATCGGCCAGCGCCCGGGTGCCCGTCGGCAGCATCCAGTCGCCGCGGGCGAGGCGGACCATGTTGGCCGGGCTCAGCAGGAAGTCGATGAAGGCGGCCGCCTCCTTCTTGTACGGGCTGTCCCGGGCGATCGACAGGGTCTGCGGGCTCACCCCCTGGAGCAGCCCGTGGTGGCCGTCCGCCCCGGCCGGCGGCGGCAGCACCTGCCACTCGAACCCGGCCGGGGCCTGCTGGACGATCTGCTGGCGGTACGAGAATCCGAGCGGGACCATGGCGTACTTGCCGCCGAAGAATCCGGGCAGGGTGTCGGAGCCGCCCATCCCGAGGGTGGTCCGGGCCGCGCTGTGGTCGGTGTGGATCTGGGCCCGGACGGTGGCGGGCACGACGGAGTCGCCCTCGTCCCAGCGGATGACGGCCCGGCCGTCGGCCGCACGGTGGAAGAGCCTTCCCCCCGCGGACAGGCCGAGGTTGAGGGTCGCGGAGACGGGGTCCTTGAGCGGCCAGGCCACCCCGTACCGCCCGTCGGCAGTGAGCCGCTGGGCCGCGGTACGGAACTCCGCCCAGCTCCAGGGGGCTTCGGGGGTGGGAATGCGGATGCCGGAGGCGCGCAGCAGTGCGGTGTTGGCCATCAGCACCCTGGGCTCCTGGAGGAAGGGGACCCCGTACACCCCGCCGTCCGCGCCGAAGGTGGTGGCCTCCCAGCTGCGGGCCGGGATGTCGGTCTTGAGCCGCTCGGAGAGCAGCGGCCTCAGGTCGGCCAGGAAGCCGCCGTACGCGAAGTCGGCGAGGTCGTCGGAGGCGTCGTGGATGACGTCGGGGGCCTCACCGCCCTCGAAGGAGGTCAGCAGCTGGTCGTGGACGCTGCTCCAGGAACCCTGGACGTACTGGACCTGGATGCCGGGGTGGGTGGCGTTCCACTCGGCGACCAGGGCCTTGTTGGCGTCGACGGACTCCTTCTGCCAGGCGAGCGACTGGAAGCGCAGCCGCACCGGCCGGTCCGGCCCCGCGGGGCCGGAGGCGCCCCCGGAGCATCCGCAGAGCGCGAGCAGCAGGACGAGGGCGGTGAGGAGCGCGCTGCCGCGGGCGGGCCCGCGAACGATGCGCCGCGCCGGGCGTTCCTGCGCCATCAGCTCTTCACCGCCCCGGCCGACAGGCCGCCGGTGATCCGCTTCTGGATGACCGAGAAGACCACCAGGGACGGCAGGGTGGCCAGGAACGCCGCTGCGGCGAGCGGGCCGAGGTCGGCCGCCCCTTCGGCTCCCAGGAAATGGGTCAGGACGACGGGCAAGGTCTGCTGCTCCGGGCTCTTGAGGAGGACCAGGGCGAAGAAGAACTCGTTCCAGGCGGTGACGAAGGCGAAGAGCGCGGTGGCCACGATCCCCGGCGCCAGCAGGGGCGCGACCACCGAGACGAGGGTGCGCAGCCGCCCGGCCCCGTCCACCGCGGCCGCCTCCTCCAACTCCGGCGGCACGGCCCTGACGTACCCGACCAGCATCCACAGCGCGAACGGGAGCGACCACACGACGTAGACGAGGACCAGGCCCGGCACGGAGTCGACCAGCCGCAGGTTCCTCAGCAGCAGGAAGAGCGGGATGATCACCAGGACGAAGGGGAAGGCCTGGCTGACCACGACCCAGCCGGTGACGGCGGTGGCCGTCCTTCCGCGGCGGCGGGCGAGGACGAAGGCCAGCGGGGTGGCGAGCACGACCGCGACGACGGCGGCGCACAGGGCGGCGGTCAGGCTGTTGAACGCGGCGTGCAGCAGCGGCTGTTCGGCGAAGGCCTGGCGGAAGTTGCCGAGGGTGGGGTCGCGCGGGATCCAGGCGGGGTCCAGGCTGCCGAGTTCGCGCGGGGGCTTCAGGGCGGTGGAGAGCAGCCACAGGAAGGGGAAGGCGAGGAAGACCAGGTAGGCGCCGAGCGCGGCGTACTGCGCGGCGCGGACCCGGCCCCGGCCGGGGCGACCACCGCGGCGGTGGTCCGGGCCCCGGACGGGACCGGGACTGCGGGTGCGGCTGCGGGTGCGGCTGTCAGGTGAACCCATCAGGTGTCTCCTCCCCGGAGCCGTCCGGCCAGGTACACGGCGAGCAGGACCGAGACCACCGCGACCATCACGCATCCCATGGCGGCCGCGTACCCGAACTGGCCGTACCGGAAGGCCTCCTCGTACGCGAAGAGCATGGGCAGCCGGGTGCGGCCGCCGGGCCCGCCGCTGGTCAGTACGTAGACCAGGGCGAAGGAGTTGAAGTTCCAGATGAAGTTGAGCGCGGTGATCGACAGCGCCACCGGCTTGAGCGCCGGCCAGGTCACGGTCAGGAACCGGCGCCAGGCCCCGGCCCCGTCGAGCGCGGCGGCCTCGTGGAGTTCGTGCGGGGTGTTCTGCAGGCCCGCGAGGAGGGCGACGGTGGTCTGCGGCATGCCCGCCCAGATGCCGACCACGACGACCGCGGGCAGGGCGGTGGCCAGGCCGCTGAGCCAGTCGGTGTCCCCGGCGAGGCCGAGGCCGGCCAGGGTGTCGTTGAGCACCCCCGCGTCGGGGTGGTAGACCAGCCGCCACATGACGGCGACGACCACCTCGGGCATGGCCCAGGGGATGATCGCCAGCGCCCTGGCCAGCCACCGGAAGCGGAGCTTCTGGTCGAGCAGCAGGGCGAGACCGAGGGCCAGCAGGAACTGCGGGACGGTGACCCCCACCGCCCACACCAGGCCGATACGGAACGACTCCAGGAAGAGCCGGTCGTGCAGCAGGTCCTGGAAGTTGAGGAGCCCCACCCACTGGGTGGGGGAGGTCCGGCCGGACTGTGCGTCGGTGAAGGCGAGGGCGACGCCGTACACCAGCGGCCCGACGCTGAGCAGCAGGATCGGCAGGAGCGCGGGCAGGACCAGGAACCAGGCCCCGTGGCCGCTTCGGCGGCGCGGCGGGGAGGTGATGGCCGAGGTCACGTGTACCCGCCTTCCGGGTGGACCGTCAGGATCCTCCTCGGCCATCGTGCGCACGCCCTGATGGCGCGTCAAGGGACCGCACGCCGGGGTGCGAGACTTGGCGGATTCACGACGATCCGGCGAAGGACGAGACGAACGCCATGGACGAGGCGCAGGCCAGGGACGTACTGAAGACAGCGGGCCTGACCGCGGGGGCGGGCCGGGAGCCGGAGCTGCTCGCGTTCGGCGAGAACGCCGTGTTCGCCGTCGGCGAGCTGGTGGTGAAGGTGGGCCGGGAGAAGGCGCTGCTGGCGCGGGCGGCCCGGGAGCTCGGGGTGGCGGGCTGGCTCGCGGAGTCCGGCATCCCCGCGGTCCGCGCGGCCGAGACGACCCCGCGGCTGGTGGACGGGCACCCGGTGACGCTCTGGCACCGGCTCCCGGGCGCGGTCCGCCCGGCGGGCCCCGCCGATCTGGCGTCGCTGCTCCGCCGTCTCCACGCCCTGCCCGCGCCGCCCGTCGCCCTGCCCGCGCGGGACCTGCTGGGCGGGGTGGAGCGCTGGCTGCGGCTGGCCGGTGACGCCGTGGACCCGGCGGACGCGGACTACCTGCGGGCCCGCCGCGACGCCTACGCCGCCGAGGTGGCGGCCCTGACCCCGCACCTGCCCCCGGGCGTCGTCCACGGCGACGCCCTGCCCCGCAACGTCCACGTGGGCCCGGACGGCCCGGTCCTGGTGGACCTGGAGACGGTGTCGGCCGATCTGCGCGAACACGACCTGGTGGTCATGGCCCTCTCCCGCGACCGGTACGGCCTGCCCGCCGCGGACTACGGCTCCTTCGTCACGGCGTACGGCTGGGACGTCCGCGACTGGGCCGGCTGCACGGTCCTGCGCGGCGCCCGCGAAACGGCCAGCTGCGCCTGGGTCTCCCAGCACGCACGGGCCGACCCGAAGGCCCTCGCCGAGTTCCGCCGCCGCGTCGCCTCCCTCCGGGACGGCGACCGGAAAATGCGCTGGCACCCCTTCTGACCGGACCGTGGCGTCCGCACGCGGCACCGGGCCGGAGCAGGACCGGGCCGGGTGGTCCCGCCGGCGCGGCCCGGCGGTCAGCGCGGGCGGGGAATGAGCGGCCAGGCGGGTTCGACGACCGCGGCGGGATCCGCGGTGCGCCGCAGGTAGCCCTGGAGGGAGACCGACTGCTCGGCCGCCGCCCGCACCTGGAGCTGCTGGAGATCGGCCAGGGCCATCACCCCGACCGGCCGGTGCCGCTCGCCCATGCTCCGCACCACCCGGGCCGCGGCCACGGCGTCGGCCCGCGCGTCGTGCGCGTCCTCCAGGGACACCCCGTAGTGCGCGCACAGCGCGTGGAGGGCCCGCTTGCCCTTGCGGTACTTGTCCACGTGCTTGTCGATCACCAGCGGATCGATGACCGGCGAGGGCACGCCGCCCAGCCGCTCGCTGACCGACGCCACCCCGTACCTGCGGCACTCGCGGTCCAGCAGGGACAGGTCGTACCGGGCGTTCATCACCACCAGGGGCGTCCCGGAGCCCAGTCCTTCGGCGACGGCCCGGGCGATCTCCTCGACCGCCGCGGCGGCCGGCACCCCGTGCGCGCGGGCGTGTTCCGTCGAGATGCCGTGGATGGCCGACGCCTGCTCGGGTATCGCCACTCCGGGATCGAGCAGCCAGGTCCGCTCCTGCGCGACCGTCCCGTCCGGGTCCAGCCGTACGACGGCCGCCGTCACGATGCGGTCGGTCTCCACGTCGGTTCCGGTGGTCTCCAGGTCGAAGGCGGCCAGCGGTCCGCTGATCCAGCTCATCGCCGGACCCCCCGCCGGCCGTGTCCGGTCACGGCTCGCGCCGCCCCGCCCACGGCGCCGTACGCCTCACCGCCGTGCCAGTCCCCCATGCCGCGCCCTTCCCCCCGTACCGATCGGTCAACGGCTTTCAGCCTGACACGGGGCACTGACAAGCAGGCCGCCGGGTCCGCCGAACCCGCCGGGTCCCCCGGGCCCGCGCCGCCCCGGCCGTGGGCCCCGGTCCGTTCCCCGCGGGTCAGGACACCGGCCGGGAGTCCTCCCACACCGACTCGAACTCCTCGCGGTAGGTCGTGAACAGACCGTGCTCCGCGTCCTGCGGTACGCCGCGCCCGCCGCCGCGCAGGACCAGCACCGGCGCCTCCATGCCGCGGGCCCGGCGCAGGTACGACTGCACGACCGCGATGCCGGAGGACTCGCCCTCCACCAGGTAGGCGGTGAAGCGCGGGGTCTCGTCGAAGACGTGGATGTCGAAGCGGGAGGGGTCCCGCAGCCCCGCCCGCACCCGTCGCACGTGCAGGATGTTCATCTCGACCGAGCGGCTCAGCTCGCCCTTGCGCAGCCGCAGCTCCCGCTCGCGCCGCTTCACGGCGCTGCTCGCCGGGTTCAGGAACAGCAGCCGGACCCGGCAGCCGGCCTCCGAGAGCCGGACGAGTCTTCGGCCCGAGAAGTTCTGCACCAGCAGGTTGAGGCCTATGCCGATGGCGTCGAGCCGGCGCGCGCCGCCGAAGAGGTCCTCGGCGGGGAGCTGCCGCTGGAGGCGCACCCGGTCGGGGTGGACCGAGATGACGTCCGCGTACCGGTCGCCCACCAGGTCCTCGACGGCGTCGATGGGCAGCCGGTCCGCCGACGGGCTGCCCGCGCCCCCGCCCAGCACCTCCAGCAGCCGCGCCGAGGCCCGCTCCGCCTGCTCCAGGACGGCGCGCGACAGCGCACGGTTGCGGGAGACGACGTTGCGGGTGACCTCCAGCTCGTCGAGGGCCTGCTCGATCTCGCGCCGGTCGTCGAAGTACGGTTCGAAGCAGGGCCAGTGCTGGACCATCAGCTCCCTCAGCTGCGGGAGCGTCAGGAAGCTCAGCACGTTGTCGTCGGCCGAGTCGAGCAGGTAGCCCTTGCGCCGGCTGACCTCGCGCACGGCCACGGCCCGCTGCACCCACTCCTGCCCGGCGGGGCCGGCGGCGGCGACCACCCAGTCGTCCCCGCCGTGCACCGGCTCGTAGATCGGACGCAGTACCGCGCCGACCACCGACCGCAGGCGCTGTTCGATGAGGTTGAGCCAGATGTAGGCCCGGCCCGCCCGCTGCGCCCGGGTCCGGACCTCGCTCCAGGCGTC
Organism: Streptomyces sp. NPDC058646; assembly: GCF_042716875.1. Classification (NCBI taxonomy): domain Bacteria; kingdom Bacillati; phylum Actinomycetota; class Actinomycetes; order Kitasatosporales; family Streptomycetaceae; genus Streptomyces; species Streptomyces sp. NPDC058646. Next base: position 90,861 of record NZ_JBHXRK010000006.1, read on the forward strand.
CGCTCCCCAGTCCAGCTCGGCCCCGGTCCGTGCGCCCGCGGCGCCTCCGCCCGCCGCCGGCCCGCCCGCCAGGGAGACCGCTCCGGCCGGAACGCCCCCGGAGACACCTCCTGGGGCGTCCGCCGGGCCGCCCTCGTGACCGCTGTCACCAGGGGGCAGCTCCAGACCTCCCGAGCTCACCCGTGCACCGCCTTCTGCGTCTGGACGCCCGTCTCCAGTGATCACGGAAGGGTACTCCGCGCGCGCGTCCCGGTGCAGCCCGATGGCCCGCACACCGGCTGTCCGTTGACCCATTATCCGATGCCCGGACAGTCCACTGACCCGCATATCAGCTCTCCGGGTCACCCGGCAGGAGCATTGCAAGTCCACGCGTGGGGCCCCTCTTTCGGGGAAGATCTGGCAGGGACGTGGTCCACGCCGGGTCAGCCGGGACCTCCGACACCGAGGGAAGAGTCGTTGTCTATGCAGGTCTGGCCGGGACAGGCGTATCCGCTCGGCGCCACTTACGACGGCGCGGGCACCAATTTCGCGGTCTACTCCGAGGCCGCCCGACGCATCGAGCTGTGCCTCCTGCACGACGACGGCTCGGAGACGGCCGTCGAGCTGCGCGAGACGGACGCCTTCGTGCGGCACGCCTACCTTCCCGGCATCATGCCGGGCCAGCGCTACGGCTTCCGGGTCCACGGGCCGTACGAGCCCGAGCGCGGCATGCGGTGCAACGCGGCGAAGCTGCTGCTGGACCCGTACGCGCGGGCCGTCAGCGGCAGCGTCGACTGGAGCGAGGCGGTCTACGGCTACCACTTCGGACGGCCCGACTCCCGCAACGACCTGGACTCGGCCCCGCACACCATGAGCTCGGTGGTGGTGAACCCGTACTTCGACTGGGCCAACGACCGGCCACCGCGCCACGAGTACCACCACACGGTGCTCTACGAGGCCCACGTGAAGGGCCTCACCATGCGCCATCCGGACCTTCCGGAGGAGCTGCGCGGCACGTACGGGGCGCTCGCGCACCCGGCGGTCATCGGGCACCTCACCAAGCTCGGGGTGACGGCGCTGGAGCTGATGCCCGTACACCAGTTCGTCCACGACCACCGTCTGGTCGACGACGGGCTGAGCAACTACTGGGGCTACAACACGATCGGTTTCTTCGCCCCCCACAACGGCTACGCCTCGGGGGACCGGGGCCAGCAGGTGCTGGAGTTCAAGTCCGCGGTGCGGGCGCTGCACGAGGCGGGCATCGAGGTGATCCTGGACGTGGTCTACAACCACACGGCCGAGGGCAACCACCTGGGGCCGACGCTGTCCTTCCGCGGGCTGGACAACGCCTCGTACTACCGGCTGTCGGACAACATGCGGCACTACACCGACACCACCGGCACCGGGAACTCGCTCCTGATGCGCTCCCCCCACGTGCTCCAGCTGATCATGGACTCGCTGCGCTACTGGGTCACGGAGATGCACGTGGACGGCTTCCGCTTCGATCTGGCGGCAACGCTGGCCCGCCAGTTCCACGAGGTGGACCGGCTGTCCTCGTTCTTCGACCTGGTGCAGCAGGATCCGGTGGTGAGCCAGGTGAAGCTGATCGCCGAGCCCTGGGACCTGGGCGAGGGCGGCTACCAGGTGGGCAACTTCCCGCCGCTGTGGACCGAGTGGAACGGCAAGTACCGGGACACCGTACGGGACCTGTGGCGGGGGCAGCCGCGCACGCTCGCGGAGTTCGCGGGGCGGCTCACCGGCTCGTCGGACCTGTACCAGGACGACGGGCGGCGCCCGCTGGCGTCCATCAACTTCACGACCTGTCACGACGGTTTCACCCTGCACGACCTCGTCTCCTACGACGAGAAGCACAACGAGGCCAACCGCGAGGGCAACCGGGACGGCGAGAGCCACAACCGGTCCTGGAACTGCGGGGCCGAGGGTCCGACGGAGGACCCGGAGATCCTGGAGCTGCGGGCCCGCCAGATGCGCAACTTCATCGCGACGCTGATGCTGTCGCAGGGCGTGCCGATGCTGAGCCACGGCGACGAGTTCGCCCGTACCCAGGACGGCAACAACAACGCGTACTGCCAGGACAACGAACTGTCCTGGGTGCGCTGGCCCGAGCCGGGCAAACCGGCGCCGTCGCTGCTGGAGTTCACCCGGCAGATGGTGTGGCTGCGGCGGGACCATCCGGTCTTCCGGCGGCGCCGCTTCTTCCACGGGCGGCCGGTGGAGGGCACGCACGACGAGCTCTCGGACATCGCCTGGTTCACCCCGCACGGCGAGGAGATGCGGGCGCGGGACTGGCAGGCGCAGCACGCGCGGGCCCTGACGGTGTTCCTCAACGGGGAGGCGATCTCGGAGCCGGGGACCCGGGGGGAGCGGATCACGGACGACTCGTTCCTGCTGATGTTCAACGCGGGATCCGATCCGCAGGACTTCACGGTCCCGGCCGGGCACGGGGCCGAGTGGCGCCTGGTCGTGGACACGGCCCGGGCCGACGTCCTGCCACCCGGCACCGGGCCGCAGTACGCGGCCGGGGACCGGGTGGCCCTGACGGGACGGTGCCTGGTGGTGCTTCAGCGGCCGGCGTAGGCGGAGTTCCCGCCCGCGCCCGGGAAGGCCGCCTTCGGCGCGGGGACGAAGGGCGTGCCGTGCGTACGGTCGGCGGGCACCCGGGTGGCGAGGGCGAGGATCAGGCTCAGCGCGGCGGCGCCGACGGCCACCGCGAAGGCCCCGGGCGGCCCGTACCACTCGGCGAGCCGTCCGGAGACGGCCAGGGCGACGGCCTGCCCGGCGACCAGGGAACTGGCGGCGAGGGCCATCGACTCGGCGAGCCGGGCCGGTTCCACGGCCCGCTCGGTGAGGGCGAAGGCGGTGATCAGGTGCGGGGCGTAGGCGGCCCCGAGGACGGTGACGACGGCGTACAGCGGCCACAGGGCCTCGGTGAAGAGCAGGGGCACCGAGAGGACGAGGGCGGCTCCCGTGGCCGCCCGCCAGCGCAGGCGCAGCCCGTAGCGTGCGGGCAGCGCCCCGAGGGCGAGTCCCACGGCGGCGCTGACCACGCCCATCGCGGCGTAGACGATCCCGGCCTGTCCGGGTACGCCCAACTGGGCGGTCAGGGCGGCGATCCCGGCCTGGCAGCCGCCGAACATGGCGCCCTGGAGGGCGAGCGAGCCGCGGACGGCGTGGACCACCCCGGGCGGGCGGGGACGGCCCTTCCCGGCCCGGGCCGCCCCGCCCCGCGGCTGCGCCGGGGACCCGGCCGTGACGGCGGCGGTCGGGTGCAGGGCGTAGGCGCTGGCGAAGACGGCGACGAGGGCGGCCGCGCCGGCGAGGGCGACGGCCGGGTGGGCGACGAGCGCGGCGAGGCCGACGAGCGCGGGTCCGAAGACGAACGACACCTCGTCCAGGGTGCCTTCGAGCGAGTGGACGGCGCCGACGACGCTCTCATCGGCGCCCTGGCGGTGCGCCAGGGCGACGGAGCGGGTCCGGGCGAGGGGCCCGATCAGCGGGACGGAGGCGCCGGTGACGGCTCCGATCGCGGCGAGCGGGACGGTGCCGAGGCCGCCGAGGGCTCCGGCGACGAGGGCGGCGGTGGCGACGGCGTTGACCGCGGCGGCGGTCAGCACGACGGGCCGCTGGCCGTGGCGGTCGGCGAGCCTGCCGAGGACGGGTCCGAAGACCACCTGGCCGGCGGAGAGGATGCCGCCGACTGTGCCGGCGGTGGCGAGGGAGCCACTGGTCTGGGCGACCAGGAGCACGCTCCCGAACTGGGACATCGCGACGGGCAGTCGGGCGAGGAACGAGATGAGGGGGAGTAGGGGCCCGGTCAGGGCGATGACTCTTCGATAGGTGTTGACGGTTCCAACCACCTGCGGCACGTTAACCCGGTGCAGTCACCCGGATGCATTGGGTAATGGCACGGAATCCGGCAGGCTGGGTACGTACGTTCTCATGAGCCAGCCGCTGTCACGCATGCACACGGAATCCGATGTTCCGAAACCTGTCACCCCGGCCTCGACCTACCGCCTCCAGCTGGGCCCCCGGTTCACCTTCGCGGCGGCCGGGGCCGCCGTCCCGTACCTGGCCTCCCTCGGCGTGTCCCACCTGCACCTCTCCCCCGTCCTGGAGGCGGTGCCCGGCTCGGCGCACGGGTACGACGTCACCGACCACACGCAGGTGCGCGCCGAGCTGGGCGGGGAGGCGGGCCTGCGGGAGCTGGCCGGCCTCGCCCGGGAGCACGGGCTCGGCGTCGTGCTCGACATCGTGCCGAACCACATGGCGGTCCCGACGCCCCTGCGGCTGAACCGGCCGCTGTGGGAGGTGCTGCGGAACGGGCCGGACTCCCCGTACGCCCGGTGGTTCGACATCGACTGGGAGGCGGGCGGCGGGCAGCTGCTGCTGCCGGTGCTCGCCGGCCCGGTGGAGTCCTGCGCCCTGGAGGCCGACGGGGAGGTGCTGCGCTACGGGGAGCAGGAGTTCCCGCTCCGGGAGGGGACCGGCGGGTTGGACCTGCCCGAGCTGCTGGCGGCGCAGTGGTACCGCCCGGCCTGGTGGCGGGAGGCCCGCACCTCACTCAACTACCGCCGCTTCTTCACCATTTCGGAACTGATCGGGGTGCGGGTCGAGGACCCGGAGGTGTTCACGGCCACCCACGCGAAGGTGCTGGAGCTGGTCCGGGACGGGGTCGTGGAAGGGCTGCGGATCGACCACGTGGACGGTCTCGCCGATCCGCAGGAGTACCTGCGGCGGCTGCGGTCGGCTGTGGGCGGGCGCTGCTGGGTGGTGGTGGAGAAGATCCTGGCCCGCCAGGAACGGCTCCCGCCGAACTGGCCGGTGGCGGGAACCACCGGGTACGACGCGCTGCACCGGGTGGACGGGGTGTTCACCGACCCGGACGGCTCGGCCGAACTGGCGCAGCGCTACGCGGAGAAGACCGGGGTCCCGCCCTGGGAACGGACGGCCGCGGCCAGCGCCCGCGAGGTGCTGACCGGCGACCTGGCCGCCGAACTGGCCGCACTGGAGCGGCTGGCCGGCCCGGAGCTGAAGGAGGCCGTGACGGAGCTGCTGATCGCCTATCCCGTCTACCGGCCCTACCCCGGCGACCCGGAACCCGCCCCGCAGGCCCTGGAGCGGGCCGCCGCCACGGCCGGTGCCGCCGCCGTCGCGGGCGTACGGGACCTGCTGCTGCGGGACCCCGCCTTCGCCGCCCGCTTCGCCCAGACCTCCGCGGCGCTGCGCGCCAAGTCCCTGGAGGACCGGGCCTTCTACCGGTACGCACCCCTGCTGTCGGCCACCGAGGTCGGCGGGGACCCCGGCCGCCCGGCCGTGCCGGTGCAGGAGTTCCACAGCTACTGCGCGGCGCTCGAACGGAACTGGCCCGCCTCCGGGACGGTGCTCTCGACGCACGACACCAAACGCAGCGCGGACGTCCGGGCCCGCATCGCGGTGCTGTCCCAGGCCCCGCACCTGATGGACGGCGCCGCCGGCCCCGATCCCCAGCTCGCCTGGGTGGCCCGGCAGACCGCGCTGGGCCTCGGGGAGGTTCCGCAGGCCGCGCCCCGGCTGGCCGAAGCCCTGCTCAAGGCGGTCCGCGAGGCGGGCCTGCGCACCAGCTGGACCGACCGCGACGAGGCCTACGAGGCGGGCGTCGCCGGATATGCCCCGCAGCCCCTGGACCTGCCGCCCGCCCTCGCCGGGGCGGCCCGCGCCAACCTCCTCGGCATGGCGCTGCTGCACCTGGCGATGCCCGGGGTCCCCGAGGTGTACCAGGGCTCCGAGACCGAGTACCGGGCCCTGGTCGACCCCGACAACCGCCGCCCGGCCGAGTTCCCGCACCGGGCGCTGGCCCGGCTGGACGCGGGGGGCGCTCCCCGGGACCCCGCCGAGGAGAAGCTGGCCCTGACCGCCGCCCTGCTGCGGCTGCGCCGCGACAGGGCGGACCTGTTCACCGGCTACGCCCCGCTGTCCGCCCGGGGGCCGGGCGCGGAGCACTGCCTGGCCTTCGCCCGCCCGCGGGGGCTGGTCGCGGTGGCCACCCGCCTGTCGCACCGGCTGGCCGGGGCGGGGGGCTGGCGGGACACCGTCCTGCCGCTGCCGCCCGGGCGGTGGGCCCCGCTGACGCCGGCCGCGGGGGCAAACGGGCCGGGCGGGGACGCGTACGAGGGCGAGGTCCGGCTGGCGGGCCTGCTCGGCGCGCTGCCCGTGGGGGTGCTGCTCCGCACCGGATAGCGGCGTGGAGGCCGCCGAGGGTGTGCTCCGCACGGATCACCGTGTGCGGGGTGCACCTGGCCTGCCCCCGGCGAGGCCTTCCCCGGCCTGGCGGGCCGGGGCCTGCACCGGCGCGGGACGAGCGGCTCCGGAGCGACCGTACGGCCCGGGTCCTGCCGGGGCCGTACGGCTGCGGCGCCCTGGTCCGTGACGGGCAGGATGACCTCGTCCCCAGGGCGGCGGGGCGGGAGCGCACGAGGCCCGGACGGACTGCGGGCAAGGCGTTGGCCAGGGGATTCCGTCGCCGTCGCGGGAACTGCGGGGTCCGCGGAGCAGTAGGCGGCGTGCGCGGGGGGCATGGCATCCCTTGTGACTCTCCTCCGCGACATGTCCTATCCCACCCCACGTGAACTCGCTCTGGCCGCCCGCGCCCTGGCGGACGAACACCCGGGACCGGTCCGGCTCCGGCAGGCCGGGACCTCCCGGGCCGGGCAGCCCCTCTGGGTGCTGTCCGTCGCCGCGGCCGGCGGGGCGGCCACCGGCCTGCCCGGGCACGGGCACGGGTCCGGACGCAACGTCCTGGTGGTCGCCGGGGCCCACGCGAACGAGCCCGTCGGCGGGGCCACCGCGCTGTCCCTGGCCCGCCGCGTCCTCCACGACCCGGCCCCGCGCGCCGGCTGCGGCTGGCACTTCCTGCTGTGTGCCGACCCGGACGGCGCGGACCTGCACCGCACGCCCCGCCCCCGCTCGCTGCTCGACTACCACCGGAACTTCTACCGGCCGCCCGGCCCCGAACAGCCCGAGTGGGCCCCGTCCTTACTGCCCCCGGACCGGCTGCCGCCCGAGACCCTCGCCCTCACCGCCCTCATCGACGAACTCCGGCCCGTCCTCCAGGTCTCCCTGCACGCGACGGACCTCGGCGGTTCCTGGGTGCAGCTCACCCGGGACATACCCGGCCTCGCCCAGCCCTTCGCGGAATCGGCCGCGGAACTGCGCATCCCCGTGGAGACCGGCGCCTCGGACGCGGCCGGCTGGCCCTCCCCCGGCCCCGGGATCTACGTGATCCCGGAGCCGGGCAGCGAGGCCGCCGGAGCCTTCCACCCGGAGGACATCCGGCTCAGCACCTGGTACCACGCCCACCGGTACGACGGCACCACCGCCATCGTCGAAGTCCCCATGTGGGCCTCCGATCTGGTGGACGACCCGGCCCCGCACCCCGACCCGCGCGGCGCCCTGCGGGTGCTGGCCCGGCGGCTCACCGCGGACGCGGCGCTCGTGGCCGGGGCCCGGGAGCTCACCGGGGCCGCCGGGGGGCCGCTCCACCGGGACCCGGACGCGGCGCCGCTGCTGCGCGCGGTGGACTGGACGCTCGCGCTGATCCCCCGGGTCGCCCTGGAGTGGACCGGCCGCGGGGCGCCCGTGGAGGCCACGGCCGCGTACATCGCCGGGATCGACGCCTTCGGGCGCCGTCTGTCGCTGCGCGCCGCCGCGATGCTGTTGCGGGTGCTGCGTACGCGGAGCCATCCGGCGGCGCCCGCGCTCGACCGGCTCGTGACCGGCTGGTGCGAGGAGTTCGCGGCCCGGTTCCAGGCCCGCTGGGTGCCGGTGGCCACCCAGGTGGAACACCAGTCCCGGGCGGCGCTGGCCGCGTACGCACACCTCGTGGAGGCCGGACCCGGCGGCCGGGCCCCGGCCCCCGCGGCCGTTCAGGACGCGGCGGGGTCCACGGGCAGACCGTAACGGCGCTTGGGGCGGCCGGTGGCGCCGAGGCGGTCGTAGAAGCGGATCGCGCCCTCGTTCCAGTCGGGGGTCTGCCACTGGACCTCGGTGAGGCCGAGGTCACGGGCCAGCTCCCGCACGCCCTCCATCAGGGCGGCGCCGAGGCCGTGGCCGCGCGCGTCCTCGGCGAGGTAGAGGCAGTCCATGTGGAGGTAGTGGCGGGCGTCCCAGAAGGCGAACTCGGTGGAGCAGGCCGCGTAGCCCGCCACCGTCCCGTCCGGGGTCTGCGCGAGCAGCACCCACAGCGGGGCCCCCTCGGCGAAGAGCTGCGGGCCGAGCCGGTCGGCGAGGCCCGGCGGGCGGGGGGCGGACTTCTCGTACGCGACGTGCTGCTGGACGAGTTCGACGAGCCGGGGCAGGTCCTCGGGGCGCGCGCGGCGCACGACAGGCGGCGTGTGTTCCATGAGCACCATCTTGGGCCCCCGCCCCGGGCGGGCCGCACCCGCCCGGCCCCCGCCCGCCCGCTTCCGTACCCGCCCGCTCCCGGGCGCGCGGGCGCGGGTCGGGCGTCCGGCGGGGCCGTCAGTTCGCCGAGAGCCGGAAGGCGATCTTCCCGAAGCTGACCTGGTCCCCGTCCCGCACCACGGCCGAGCCCGTCACCCGGCGGCCGTTGACCGTGGTGCCGTTGGTGGATCCCAGGTCCTTGACCACCCAGAGGCCGTCCCGCATCCGCAGCTCCGCGTGCATCCGCGAGACGGTCTCGTGGGTGAGCCGCAGTCCGTTGCCCGGGTCGCGGCCGATCCGCAGGGCTCCCGTGCTCGGGTGCGGGAGGAGCAGCTTGGGCAGTCTCTCCGCGGTCCAGGCGCGCCGGACACCGGCGCTGACGGCGGAGGCCCGGCCGACCCAGCCGAACAGCCGGCGGGTCCAGGGGCTTTCGGCGCCCTCCCGTTCCTGGAGGTCGGCGGTGAGGACCGCGAGGTCCTCGGAGCGCCTGGCGACCAGGGCGAGTTCCATCCGGCGCAGGAAGGTGTCGTGCGACAGCCTGCCCAGGGCCGCGCCCTCCCTGAGCTGGCCCAACGCCCGCTCGCGCTCCGCATCGGAGAGCCGCGGCACGGGATAGGAGGCAAACTCGAAACTCGACGTCACAGGGTGATTGTCGGCCCGTCGGGGCCGGAGTGTCCAGAACTCCCCCGCCGAGCCCGGAATGATGGGCAGGATACGCATGCTGGACACCGCCGGAGACGAGGGGACCGTCCGTGCAGTTCGAGGTGTGGGCACCGCTGACAGGTCATGTCGCCATGCGACTGGACGACGCGACGTACGACATGGCACGTGATCCGGACCGGGACGGCTGGTGGACCGTCGAGGCCCCCGCCGCCGACGGGAGCCGGTACGGGTTCCTGCTGGACGGCGAGTCGAGTGCCGGGACCGTGGTCCGGCCCGACCCGCGCGGCCGGCGGCTGCCGACCGGCCCTGACGGGCCGTCCGCCGTGGTCGACGTGGCGGCCCTGTTCGCGGACCCGACGCCGGGGCCCCGCACCCCGCTCCAGGACGCGGTCCTGTACGAGCTGCACATCGGCACCTTCACCCCCGAGGGCACCTTCGACGCCGCGGCCGCCCGCCTCGGTCACCTCGTCTCCCTCGGCGTCACGCACGTGGAGCTGCTGCCCGTCTGCCCCTTCCCGGGCCGGCACGGCTGGGGGTACGACGGGGTCGCACCCTGGGCGGTGCACGAGCCGTACGGCGGCCCGGCCGGCCTCGCCCGCTTCGTGGAGGCCGCGCACGCCGCGGGGCTCGGCGTGGTCCTGGACGTGGTCCACAACCACCTCGGCCCCTCGGGCAACCACCTCCCGGCCTTCGGCCCGTACTTCACGGACACCCACCACACCCCGTGGGGGGCGGCGGTGAACCTGGACGCGCCCGGCTCCGACGAGGTCCGCGCCTACCTCGTCGGCAGCGCCCTGGCCTGGCTGCGCGACTACCGGATCGACGGCCTCCGCCTCGATGCCGTGCACGCGCTGGTCGACGGGCGGGCGCTGACCTTCCTGGAGGAACTCGCCGCGGCCGTGGACGAACTGGCCGCGGAGACCGGCCGGTCCCTCTTCCTGATCGCCGAGTCGGACCAGTGCGACCCGCGCACCACCACACCGCGCGCCGGCGGCGGCCTCGGCCTGCACGCCCAGTGGAACGACGACTTCCACCACGCCCTGCACTGCGCGCTCACCGGCGAGTCCCAGGCCTACTACGCGGACTTCGCCGAGGCCCCGCTGGCGGCCCTCGCCAAGACGATGACCCGCGCCTTCTTCCACGACGGCACCTGGTCCTCCTTCCGGGGCCGCACCCACGGCCGTCCCCTGGACCGACGCCGGACGTCGGCCCACCGCTTCCTGGGCTACACCCAGACCCACGACCAGATCGGCAACCGGGCGCTGGGCGACCGGCTCGCGGCCTCCCTCTCCCCCGGTCTGCTGGCGTGCGCCGCGACCGTGGCCCTGACCGGCCCGTTCGTACCGATGCTGTTCATGGGTGAGGAGTGGGGCGCGGGCACCCCGTGGCAGTACTTCACCGACCACCAGGACCCGGAGCTGGCCGAGGCGGTGCGGACGGGCCGCCGCCGGGAGTTCGCGGCCCACGGCTGGAAGGCCGAGGAGATCCCCGACCCGCAGGACCCCGCCACCCGCGACCGCTCCTGCCTGGACTGGGCCGAGCCCGAACAGCCCGGCCACGCGCGCCTGCTGGCCTGGTACCGCACCCTCGTCGCGCTCCGCCGCTCGCACCCGGACCTGCGCGACCCGGACCTCGCGGCGGTCCGGGTCGCCCACGACGAGGAACGGCGCTGGCTGACCTTCCGACGCGGCGACGTACGGGTGGTGGTGAACCTCTCCCCGGACCCGGCGACGATCGCGCTGGGCCGCAACGGCGTGCGGGTCCTGGCCTCCTGGGAGCCCGTCCACCACCCGGGCCCGGACGGGCGGATCCACGTACCGGGCGAGTCCCCGGTGGTCCTGGGCCCTTAGCCCTGACACCGGACGGCGGGCCGTACGACCTGTTCGCCGAGGTCCTCGGGGTCCTGGCCGAGGACCGGCCTGCCCGTCACCCCGGCGGGACCCGCGCGGGCCCCCGGCCGGCCGCTCCTCCCGCCGGCTACTCGACGACCGCGAGTTCGCGGGGGGCGTTGTTGAGGCGGCGCACCCCGTCCTGCGTGACGGTCACGATGTCCTCGATGCGGACGCCGAACCGGCCCGGCAGGTAGACCCCCGGCTCCACGGAGAAGCACATGCCGGGGACCAGGGGCCGTTCCTCGCCCTCGACCATGTACGGCGGCTCGTGGGTGGTGACGCCGATGCCGTGCCCGGTGCGGTGGATGAAACGGTCCCCGTAGCCGAACTCGGTGATCACCGCACGCGCCACCCGGTCCACCTCCTGGCAGGCGATGCCCGGCCGCACGGCGGCGGTGGCCGCCTGCTGGGCCTCGCGGACGATGTCGTGGACGCGCTGCTCCTCGGCGCTCGGCTCCCCCACGTGCACCGTGCGGGAGATGTCGGAGCCGTAGCCGTCGCGCAGTCCGCCGAAGTCGAGCACCACCATGTCGCCCTGTCCGATGACCCGGTCGCCGGCCTCGTGGTGCGGGTTCGCCCCGTTGGGGCCGGAGCCGACGACCGTGAAGTCGACCTGGGAGTGGCCGTGCACGCGCAGCAGGGCGGCCAGGTCGGCGGCGACGTCGCTCTCCCGGCGTCCGGCGAAGGGCAGGTGGAGGATCTGCGCGTAGGCGGCGTCCGCGGCCTCGCCGGCCGCGGCGAGGCGTTCCAGCTCCCGTTCGTCCTTCACGGCGCGCAGCATGGGCAGCGAATCGGTCAGGGACACGTACGAGGTGGCGGGCAGCTCCCGCTGGAGGCCGAGGAGGTGCAGGGCCCAGGTGTTGTCGCTGACGCCGAAGCGCCCGGTGACGTCGAGCAGGGGTGAGGCCACCTCGTACGGGTTCCTGCCGTCGGCCCAGTCCCGCAGGGTCAGGGCGGAGGCGCCCGGGGCCCTGGCCGCGTCGGGGGCCTCCAGTGCGGGCACGACGAGCACCGGCTCCTGCCCGGCGGCGAGCACGAGCAGGGTCAGCCGCTCGGTCTCGGCGGTGACGCGGTAGCCGGTGAGGTGGGCGAGGTCGGGCCCGGGGGCGATCAGCAGGCCGGCCAGTCCCGCGTCGGCGGCGCTCTGCGCGGCGGCGGCCATCCGGGCGGCGTAGTCGGCCGCGGTGAAGGGGGCGGGGTCAGTGGTCATACGGGGATCCTGCCGTGAGCCGTGCCACGAGGGCAGCGGCCGCGCCGGTCGGGGCGCCCGGCACGAGCAGTTCCGTACGGTGCACCAGGCGGGGTGCGGACAGCGGTACGGCGGCCCCGGCCCCGGCGGCCCCGGCCCCGGCCGCCGCCCCCGCGGCGGCCTCCTCGGCCACGCGGCGCGGCAGCAGCACGAGACCGTGGCCGGCGAGGGCCAGGGCGCACAGGCCGTGCACGTCGGTGCCGTCGTAGCGCACGCCGGTACGGGCCGACGGGCGGCCGGTGGCCGCGGCGGCGAGCGGCAGGCCCACACCGGGCGCGTCGAGCCACCGTGCGTCGGCGAGGTCCTCCAGCCGCAGCGCGGCCCGCCCGGCGAAGGGGTGCCCGGCGGGCAGCAGGACGGCCAGTTCCTCCTCGCCCACTCCGGTCACGGTGAGCGGCGCCACGTCGGGCAGCCGCAGCGGGTCGCTGGGTGCGGCCGGACCGTCGGCCAGGCCGAGGTCGCAGCCGCCGGTGGCGACGGCGGCGGGCACCTCGGCGGGCGGCAGCACCCGCAGCGTGACCCCGGTCGCGGGGAGGGCCGCCAGCAGTCGGGGCCCCACGGCGAGCGGGGACACCGCGAGGGTGACCCGGCCGGGCGGGGCGGCGGCCAGCCGCAGTACGTCGGCGCGCGCGGCGTCGAGCCGCAGCAGCAGCGGCCCTGCGTGTTCCAGCAGCCGCTCCCCGGCCGGGGTGGGCGCCACCGGCCGCCGGGTGAGCAGCTCGGTCCGCAGGTCCCCTTCCAGGGCGGCGACGTGCTGGGAGACCGCGGACTGGGTGTAGCCGAGCTCCCGGGCCGCCCCGGAGAAGGAGGCCAGGCGGGCGACGGCGACGAAGGTGCGGAGCAGGTGCGGATCCATGGACATCAGCATTGCTTATGGACCATGCAGCAACAATCGTTGGCGCTGAAGTGGGAGCCGGCCACAGGATGATCCGCATGACCACCGCACCCCTCGCACGGATCGCCCTCGTCGGCGACCGCTCCCCCCATGTGACCTCCCACACCCGGATCCCGCTCCTCCTCGACGCCCTGGCCGCGCGCGACGGTCTCGTCCTCGACGCGTACTGGATCCCGACCGGCGACGCCGCGGCCGAGGCCGCCTCCGGTGCCCTGGCCCGCTTCGACGCGGTGTGGGTGCTGCCAGGGAGCCCGTACGCCAGCGAGGCGGGGGCGCTGGCCGCGATCCGGACGGCCCGGGAGGAGGGCATCCCCTTCCTGGGGACCTGCGGCGGCTTCCAGCACGCGCTGCTGGAGTACGCCCGTACCGTCTGCGGCCTGGCGCAGGCCTCGCACGCCGAGCAGGACCCGGGAGCCGAGGACCTGCTGATCGCACCGCTCGCCTGCTCGCTGGTGGGGCACTCCGGCCTGGTCCGGGCGGAGGCCGGGTCGCTGGCGGAGTCCGCGCTCGGCGCGGAGCGCTCCGTGGAGAACTACCACTGCTCCTACGGGCCCGCGCCCCGGCACCTGCCGACGCTCGCCGCCCGCGGGCTGCGGATGTCGGGGCACGACGAGCAGGGGCAGGTGCGCATGGTGGAGCTGCCCGGTCACCCCTTCTTCCTCGCCACCCTGTTCCAGCCCGAGCTGTCCGGGGACGGGACCCGGCCGCACCCGGTGGTCCGGGCCCTCGCCGCGGCGGCCGTCGCCCGCGCCGCCCGCCGCCGGGAGGGGGTCACCGCCCGGCTCGCCGCCGCCCTGGCCGGGAGCCGGTCCGCCGGATAAGGCGTCGCGGGACCACCCGTCTGATCGGCTATGCTGTGCTTGCACGTCGAACGGGTGGTCCGCCGCCCTTCGTGGTGGGTGTAGCTCAGTTGGTAGAGCACCTGGTTGTGGTCCAGGTGGCCGCGGGTTCAAGTCCCGTCACTCACCCTGCAGATCCCCTGGGGCCGCGAGACATCTCGCGTCCCCAGGGGATCTTTTTTCGTGCCCTAGGCCCGCAGGAAGGCCTCGACCTCGGTGGCGAAGGCGACCGGTGCCTCGTGCGGCAGGTAGTGGCCGGCGCCGGGGAGGGTCTTGATCCGGCAGTTCGGGTACCAGGTCCGCCAGGTGGCGTGCATCACGTCGGCGGTGAGTGCGAGGTCGTACTCGCCGACCAGGACCAGCACCGGGACCGTGCTGCCCTTCACCGCCGGCGAGAGGTCCAGGGACTGCCAGCTCGCCAGGTACCCGGCGAAGGCCTCGGGGCGGGACACCTCCAGGGAGTGGGCGACCATCCGGGACAGCCAGTGGCGGCTGACCCGGTTGCCGGTGACCAGGTCGAGGATGGTCCGGCGCTTCTCCGGATCCCCGGCGGCGCCGTGGAAGAGGGCGTGGGCCGCGTCGTCCAGCTCGTAGGGCCCGGCCGGGACGGGGGCGATGCCGACCAGCTTCTCGACGCGCTCGGGAGCCCGGACGAGGACCTGCTGCACCGCCTTGCCGCCCATGGAGTGGCCCAGCAGGGAGAAGGTGTCCCAGCCCAGCTCGTCGGCGAGTTCGAGGACGTCGTCGGCGATCTCGGGAACGCTGTAGCGGCCGGCGACGTCCCGGCGCCCGCCGTAGCCGCGGTAGTCGAGGAAGACGTACGAGAAGCCCTCGGGGTCGAGGTGGTCCACTGCGGAACCCCAGTTGGCGGAGGTCCCGAACCAGTCGTGCAGCACGATGACGCGAACGGGTCCGGAGCCGATCCTGCGATGGGCGATGGCCATGCGTTCTCCCTCGGTGACGGGCGGAGCATCCGACGACGTACGTTCTGCCCACCGGCCCTACCATCACACCGTGAAACCGACACCGCGCCACGGGCCCGTGACCCTGGGGGACTTCTCGCGCGCCGACGGCGTCCGGCACCCGCACCACCCGCGCTCCTACGAGCTCAGCGATCCGGAGGAGATCCGCGAGTACCGGGCGGCCCACCCGCCCCACGCCGACGACCGCGACACGGACGGCTTCGACTGCATGTGCGACGAGGGCTGGGGCAGCCCCGCCCCGACCGCCGAGGCCGTGCGGCTGCTCGACCCGTTCTCTCCGGACGGGTTCCCGGCGCGGCACCGGTCCCGGTGGACGGCCGCGGCGCCCCGCGAACTGCGGGCGTACGCCCGGGCGCTGGCCGACGGCCAAGAGGAACCCCCCGGGCCGCGCGGAGTGCCACTTTCCGTGCTGTTCCGCTGGCTGGGCACCGTACGGGAACAGCCGCGGGACGCGGCGCGGCTGCTCGCGGACCGCGCCCCGGGTCTGCTGCTGGCCCGGGCGGCCACGGCGGACCTGGCGTGGGCGGTGCGGGAGACGGACCGGGTCGGGCTGGAGGGCGCTGTGCGGTTCTTTGCGGGCGAGGGGTTCACCACCCGTCACCCGAAGCGGCGCCGGGTCCCGGACACCGCCCGCGACCTGCTGCTCCGGCACGCACGCAGCCACCGGCCCAGTGACCTCCCGGTCCTGGAACGGCGGCTGCTGCGCGACCCCGAGGACCGGCTCAGACGGTCTTGATCGCGGGGTCGGAGACGCCCGGGGCGCCCGTCTCCACGTGGCCGGCGAAGCGGCGCAGGAAGGTGGCGTCGGCGTCGGAGACGACCTTGACGTCGTACCAGCGGGCGGTGGTCCGCAGGTCGACCGTGTGGGAGACCGTCGCGCCGGCGAGGACCTTGAAGGTCTGGGCCGCGCCGCCGTAGGCGTTGGTCACCGTCAGGTTGACCGCGGCCGTGCCGGAGTTGGTCAGGGTGAGGGCCAGGTTGCCGGTGGCCGCCACGTGGCGGGCGGTGACCTCCGGGCCCGCCTTCTTCGCCGGGCCCTTCCAGGTGCGCAGGAAGCCGTTGGGGCCCCAGACCGTCAGGTCGATCCGGTTGCCGGTGGAGCTGCTGGTGCTCCAGGTGTCGGAGAGGGTCTTGCCGGCTTCGACGGTGTAGGGCCAGGGGCCGTCCGTGCGGTTGCCGGAGGTGCTGTGGAAGTGGGCGCCCAGGGCGGGGCCGGCGGCGAAGGTCAGGGTGAACTTGCCGGTGGACACGGTGGCCCTGCCGTCCACGTACGGGCTGTAGCCCAGGGCGCGGGTCGGCTTGGAGCCGGCCTCCTGCTTCGGGAGGGTGCCGGTGGCCGGCACGGCCGGGTAGTACGACGGGTGACGGTTCTTGTCCGGGGGGACGTAGCCGGCCGTGGACGGGAGCGCGGCGGGGGCCGCGTCCGCCCGGGTGAAGTCGAAGGCCGAGGTCAGGTCACCGCACACGGCGCGGCGCCACGGCGAGATGTTGGGCTCCTGCACCCCGAAGCGCTTCTCCAGGAAGCGGATCACCGACGTGTGGTCGAAGGTCTCGGAGCAGACGTACCCGCCCTTGCTCCACGGGGAGACCACGATCATCGGCACGCGCGGCCCCAGCCCGTACGGGCCGGCCGCGTAGCCTCCGCCGCCCGCGTACAGGTCGCCCTTGACGTCGGCCGTGGACAGGCCCCACGCGGAGGACGCGGGCGGGTACGGCGGGACCACGTGGTCGAAGAACCCGTCGTTCTCGTCGTAGGTGATGAACAGGGCGGTCTTCGCCCAGACGGCCGGGTTCGCGGTGAGGGCGTCCAGGACCTGCGAGATGTACCAGGCGCCGAAGTTCGTCGGCCAGTTCGAGTGCTCGCTGAAGGCCTCGGGTGCGGCGATCCAGGAGACCTGCGGCAGGGTGCCGTTCACCACGTCCGCGCGCAGCCGGTCGAAGTAGCCCTCGCCGGCCTTGGCGTTCGTGCCCGTACGGGCCTTCTCGTACAGGGGGCTGCCGGGCTGGGCGTTGCGGTAGGTGTTGAAGTACAGCAGCGAGTTGTCGCCGTAGTTGCCGCGGAAGGCGTCGTTGATCCAGCCCCAGTGACCGGCCGCGTTCAGGCCGTCGCCGATGTCCTGGTAGACCTTCCAGGAGACCCCCGCGGACTCCAGCCGCTCGGGGTAGGTCTTCCAGCCGTAGCCCAGCTCCTCGTTGCCGAGGACCGGGCCGCCGCCGGTGCCGTCGTTGCCCGTGCAACCGCTCCACAGGTAGTAGCGGTTGGGGTCGGTGGCTCCGATGAAGGAGCAGTGGTAGGCGTCGCAGACGGTGAAGGCGTCGGCGAGGGCGTAGTGGAACGGGATGTCGTTCCGGGTCATGTACGACATGGTGGTGGCCGTCTTCGCCGGGACCCACTTGTCGTACTTACCGTTGTTGTAGGCCTGCTGGCCGCCGGCCCAGTCGTGGTTGAGGCCCGTGAGGAACTGCATCCCGAGGTCTTCCACCTGCGGGTTGAAGGGCAGGATGTCCTTCGTCCCGTTGGACTGGTGGAAGACGGACTTTCCGTTGTCCTGGACTACGGGCCGGGGGTCGCCGAAGCCGCGTACGCCCTTCATCGCCCCGAAGTAGTGGTCGAAGGAACGGTTCTCCTGCATGAGGACGACCACGTGCTCGATGTCCTGGATCGTTCCGGTGCTGCCCTGCGCCTCGATGGCGGCGGCCCGCGCGATGCTCTCGTTCAGCATCGCGACGGCCGCGGTGCCTCCGGCGATCTGCAGGAACCTGCGACGGTTCAGCTCTGTCATGGGTGACGACCTCTGGGGGTGAGGGAGGGGGAGTCGGGGGCGCCCCAAGGACAGCGGCTCCGGGGTACCGGACGGGGATCAGCTCGTGACGCCCCGCCGTACACCTGGAGAACGAAAGCCCTCCGGAGCGGCCCGGACCTGCCGCCGGCGCCGGCTGGAGGGAGGGTACGGGCCAGGAGTCCCCGCACAACAGACCCGGGCGGCAGGCTTCTTGGGCCGGCAGCGGTTCCCGCCCGGGGTACTCAACCGGTCCGCGCCACGAGATGAGCATCCGTACTCAGGACCCCTGGACGCCGCATTGCCATCGTGTGGACATGCTCATTCAGCCATCTGACCCGCCGCCGCGTGCCGGGATAACCGCCGTCGGCAGCCTGCTGCCCGAACAGGCCCTGTCCTCGGAGGACCTCCAGCGGGAGGTGGCCGGGCGCAGTGGCCTGACCCTGCCGCCGACCCTGCTGGAACAAGCCACCGGGATCCTCTCCCGCCGGGTCGCGCCGGAGGGCGTGTACGCCTCCACGCTCGCCGTGGGCGCCGCCCGCCGGGCCCTGGAGTCCGCCGGGCTGGACCCCCTCGACATCGACCTGCTGGTCTTCGCCTCGGCCTCCCGGGACATGGTCGAACCCGCCACCGCGCACATCGTCCAGGCGGAACTGGGTTCCCGGGCCCACGCCCTGGACGTCACCAACGCCTGCAACAGCTTCGTCAACGGGATCGACCTCGCCCGGTCCATGGTCCTGGCCGGGCGGGCCCGCCGGGCCCTGGTGGTCACCGGCGAGACCCCGAGCCGGGCGGTGCGCAAGGACCCCGCGGACTTCGCGGAGTTCCGGCGCGGTTTCGCGGGCTACACCTTCGGGGACGCGGGGGCGGCCGTCGTCGTGGAGGCCGTGGAACGGGGCGGGATCCTGCACGTGGACTCCGAGACGCACTCGGAGCACTGGGAGGTCGGGGGCATCCCGGGCGGCGGGTCGCGGCACCCGCGCGGCGACGACCACACCTATTTCCGCGGCGACGGCCACGAGCTGCGGGGCGTCTTCGAGAAGGCCGGCACCGCCGTCATCGACCGGACCCTGCACCGGACCGGTACGGACTGGGACGGCTTCGCCAGGGTGCTCGTGCACCAGGTGACCGTGCCGTACCTGGAGCGGTTCGCGGAACTGACCGGGGTGCCCGACGGAAAGCTGGTGGTGACGGTGCCCGAGCTCGGCAACGTCGCGAGCGCGAGCCTCGGGGTGCAACTGGACCGGGTGTACGGGGAACTGGCCCCGGGCGAGCGGGTGCTGTTCGTGGGGCTCGGCGGCGGGATCAGCATCATGACCATGGTCTGGGAGAAGTCGTGAGCCCCCGCCTGTGGGTGGTCGTACCCGCGCACGAGGAGGAGGCCCGGCTCGCGGACACCCTGCGGGCCCTCGCCGCGCAGCGGGACCGCGACTTCACCCTGCTGGTCGTCGACAACGCCTCGCGGGACGGCACGGGCGCCGTCGCCCGCACCTTCGCGCGGCAGGCGCCGTTCCCCGTGGAGGTGATCGAGGAGCCGCACAAGGGCGTCGGCTCCGCCGTGGACACCGGCTTCCGGTACGCGATCGGCCGGGGCGCGTCCCTGCTCGCCCGCACCGACGCCGACTGCCTGCCCCGGCCCGGCTGGACCCGCGCGGCGCGGGCCGCCCTCATCCGGCATCCCGGGCTGGTCTGCGGACGCATCACCGCCCGCCGCGACGAGCACGGCCCCCTCGGCCGGGCCGGGTTCGGCGCGCTGGTCGCCCTCGCCGCGCTCTTCGGACGGCTGCGGCCCGAGCACGCCCGCCGCAACGGCTACCGGGCCCCGTACCGCATGCACGCCGGGAACAACATGGCCATCACCGCCGAGCTGTACCTGGCCGTGGGAGGCATGCCCCGGCGCCCCTCCCCCACCGACCGGCTCTTCCTCAACGCCGTACGCCGCCACACCGACCGGATCACGCACTGCCGGGAGATGGTCGTGGAGAACTCGACGCGGCGCCTGCGGGCCTACGGCATCGCGGGCACCGCCCGCTGGTACCTGGACCAGGGCAGCGGCCGCCACGGAACGGACCCCCGCTGATGCTCGACCGTCTCGACCACGCGCTGCGCGGCCGCCCCGAGCGGCCCGCCGTCCTCACCACCGCCCGCAGCGGCGCGCCCCGGGTGCGCGCCACCCGCGGTGAACTCGCCGAGCTGGCGGACGCGTTCGCCGCCGCCCTGCACGCGCGCGGGCTGCGCGCCGGGGACACCGTCGGCGTCGCCGTGCGCCCCGGGCCCCGGGCGCTGGCCGTCCTGCTCGCCCTGTGGCGGCTCGGGCTGCGCGGGGCCGTGCTCGACCCCGGTGCCGGGCCCGACGTCCTGCGTGCCCGGCTCGCCCTGGCCCGGCCCGCGCTGGTCCTCGCCGATGCGAGCGCCCAGGCGGTGGCGGGCTGGGCCCGGCCGCTGGCCCGGCGGGCCCGGCTCGCGCTGCCCGACCTGGCGGAACTGGGGCCGGTGGCGACCGTGGGGCCGCGGCTGCCCGGCTGCGCGCCCGCACTGGACCTGACGGCACCGCGGACCGGGGTGCCCGTGCACGGGGACCACGACGGGGACGCGGTGATCGTCTTCACCTCCGGCACCACCTCCCGGCCGCGGGCCGTGGTCCACACCCGGGCCGGCCTGGCCGCCGGGATGGCCACCGTCTCCTCCCTGTTCGACGCCCGGCCGGACCGCCCGGTGCTCGGCGGCACCTTCTTCGTCCTCGTCCCCGCGCTCACCGGCGGCGCCCCCGTCGCCCTCCCGGCCCGCAGCCCCCGGGTGCTGGCCCGGCAGCTGCACCGGCTGCGCCCCCAGGACACCTACCTGACCCCGCCCCGGCTGCGGGACGCCCTCGGCGCCGGCGCCCGCTTCCACGGCCGGGTGTGGACGGGCTCGGCCCCCGCCGGCGCCGCACTGCTGGAACGGGTGCGGGCCGCGGGCGCGGACGAGGCCTGGGGGGTGTACGCGCTCACCGAGCTGTTCCCGGCCGCCGCCGTCGAAGCCCGCGAGAAGGCCGCCTTCGAGGGCGCCGGGGACCTGGTCGGCGCCCCGCTGGCCGGTGTCCTCGCCCGCCCCGACACGGACGGCCAGCTGCTGCTCGCCGGGGCCGCCGCCCGTCACCGCTACCTGGGGGAGGAGCCCGACCCGTGGGTGCGTACGGGCGACCGGGCGCGGCTGGACCCGGCGGGCCGGATCGTCCTGGAAGGCCGCTGCAAGGACATGGTGCTGCGCCGCGCCGAGAACATCTACCCGGGCCTCTACGAACCCGCCCTGCACGTCCCGGGCGTGGAGCTGGCCCTGCTCGTCGGCGTGCCGACGGGTGAGGGCGACGAACGGCTGGTGGCCGTCGTGCAGCCGCGCCGCGGCTCCGCCGAAGGCGCCCTGCGCGCCGCCCTGGCGGAGCCGATCCGGCGGATGGGCACCGCCCGGCCCGACGCGCTGCTGTTCGCGGACGTCCCGCTGTCGGGGCGCTCCCGCAAGCCGGACCGGGCGGCGACGGCCGCGCTCGCGGCGCGGCGCCTGGGCGCGGGGGCCGGCCGGTGACCGCCGCGGGGCAGGTGCGGGCCCGCCGCCGTGACCGCCGCGTCTACCTGCGCAGCCACCCGCTGCTGTTCGCGCTGCTGGCGGCCACGCGCGGGCGGCCCGTCCGGAGGCTGGGCCGGGCCGTGCTCGTGCACGACGCGGCGGCGTACCGCGAGGCGCTGACCCGGCTGCCGCTGGACCGTACGGCCGCCGGCACGACGGGCGGCGCCGCGCGCGCCGCGCTCTCCGGGCCGACCGGGGTGCTCTTCGACCAGGAGGGGGCCGGGCACCGGGCCGACCGGCGCGCCCTCGCGGTCGGACTGGGCGCGGCCGGGGTGGAGGAACTGCGGTCCGTGTGGCGGCCGTTGCTGGCAGGGGGCCTCGCGCCGCTGGGCCGGGGCGGGGAGGTGGACCTGGTGGATCTCGCGCGTGGACTCGCCGGATCGGTGGTGTGCGCGCTGCTGGACCGGCCCGCCGAGCCACGGGCCGTCGCGGCGGCGGCCGCCGAGGCCGCAGCCGCTTCCGTACGCAGTCATCTGCCGGGCCCGCGCCGCCCGGGTGCCGAGGCCGGGGCCGCACGGGCCGCGGACCGGCTCCGGCGGCTGCTGGGCGGCCCTCAGGGCGCGGAGCAGCCGGCCGGCGGGGCGGACGCGCTGTCCGCGATGGTGGCGGTGGCCGCAGTCAACACCACCGTCGCCGCGCTGCCCCGGGCCGTGGCCTGGTGCGCCGACGCGGGCCTGTGGGACCAGGCCGCCGACGAGGCGCTGCTGCCGGTGCTGGCCGACGAACTGCTGCGGGTCACCGCGGCCTCGCCGCTGCTGCCCCGGGTGGCCGCCGGGGCGGGGAGCGTCGGCGGCTGCCCGGTGCGCGGCGGGGACCGGCTGCTGCTGGTGGCCCGGCACGCGGCCGAAGCGCACCGCCGGGATCCGGACGCCCGGGCACCGGCCGGCCCGGACCTCGCCCGCCTGGTGTTCGGCGCCGGGCCGCACAGCTGTCCGGGGGCCCGGCTGGCCCGCGTACAGCTGGCCGACGTACTGGCGGCGCTGGCCCCGTACCGGCCGGTCGTGACGCGGGCCCGGGTGGACCGGGGCTCCGCCCTGCCCGGCTGGCGCTCGCTGACGGTGAGGGCCGGGGCGTGAGCGCGCGCACGCGGGTCGCGGTCACCGGCGCCAGCGGGTTCTGCGGCGGCCACGTGGCGCGGACGGCCGCCGCCCGCGGGGCGGAGGTGGTGTGCGTGGGCCGGCGGCCCGGCCCGGTGGGGGAACACCGCTTCTGGGATGCGGCCCGGGGCGGTCCGGACCTGGCCGGGGTGGACCTCGTCGTGCACTGCGCGGCGGCCGTCGGCGACCCGGCGCCCGGCTCGGCGGCCGGGGCGCGGATGCGCGCGGTCAACGTGGACGGCACCCGGCGGCTGCTCGACGCGGCGGGCGGCGCCGGCGGCCTGCCGGTGGTCTGGGTGAGCAGCGCGAGCGTGTACGACCCGCGCCGGGACCGGAGCCTGGTCGGCGAGGACCACCCCCGCACCGGCCACCTCAACGCCTACGGGCGGACCAAGGCCGAGGGCGAGGCGCTGGCCCTGGCCGGTGGTGCGGTGGTGCTGCGGCCGCGCGCGGTCTACGGGCCGGGCGACACGCAGCTGCTGCCCCGGCTGCTCTCCCGGGTCCGGGCCGGGGTGCTGGCGCTGCCGGGGCCCGACGTCCGGCTCAGCCTCACGGCGGTGGAGAACCTCGCCGACGCCTGTCTCGCGGCGGCCGGCTGGCCCCCGGGCGCGTACAACGTGGCCGACGCCGAGCCGTACGCCCGCGACGCGGCCGTGAAGCAGGTCCTGCGCGCCCACGGGGTCCGGGCCCGGATCCGCCACCTGCCGCTGCCGCTGGCCGGTACGGTCGCCCGCGCGGCGGAGGCCCTGGCCCGCCTCACCGGTTCCGAACCCGCCCTCAGCCGCTACGCGGTGGACCAGCTCGCCCACCCGGTCGTGCTCGACCTGAGCCGGGCCCGGGGCCGGTCCTGGGTCCCCCGCCGGACCCTGTCGGACTACCTGGCGTCGCTGCGGTGACCCCGCCGCTGCGCGGGGGCGGGCGAGCGGGCGTGGCGCTCCGCCTCGGCGTGCCACCACCCCGGCGGGGCGGGGCCGGTGACCTCGGCAGTGGGTCGGCCGGGATGCAGCCCGAGCGGGCGGAGGGCCTCGGACTGCAGGTGGACGGCGAACCAGCCGCGCCGGCGGCCGTCGGGGCCGGGGCCGCAGGCGTGATCCCAGCGGATCTCGTCCTCGGCGAACGGCATCCAGTCGATGCCGCGGCCCCGCAGTCAAGCGCGCAGGGCCGCCATCGGGTGGGGGCGGCCCGGCAGGTTCTCGTACATCGCGATCGTGGTCCACTCGGCGCTGGGCGTCTGCACGCGCCCATGATGCCGGGCGGCGGCGCACGGGAGGGCGCCGGTGCCCGCCGGGACGCGAGCCGCCGGGTGGCAGGGTGGTCCGGATGGGCTCACGCTCGGGTCATGAACGGACACGAGCTCCCCTCCTGGCCGCCGTCGGAGCCCGCGCCGCAGGGCGGCGCACCGCGGTGGGGGCAGGTGCCCGCCCCGCCTCCGGCCGCGCCCTCGCGGCCGGGGTGGAAGCGCCTGCTGACCCACGGCGCGGCGGGTCTCGTCGGGCTGCTGCTGGGCATGGGCATCGGCGCCTCCGGGTCCGGTACGGCCCCGGAGGCGGAGGGGCCCGCACCGCCCGTGCGGAGCGCGGCCTCGACCGTCACGGCCGCGGCGAGCGCGGCGCCGGCCGGCCGGCCGTCCTCCGCCGAGGCGCCCCGCACGGAGATCGCGGGCGACGGCACCTTCCTCGTCGGCCGGGACGTGCGGCCGGGCACCTACCGGACGGCGGGGCCGCAGGACGACGCCTTCCCCAACTGCTACTGGGCCCGGCTGCGCAACACCAGCGGTGACCTGGCCGCCATCATCGCGAACGACAACGCGCAGGGCCAGGCCGTCGTCACGATCGCGGCCGGCGACCGGGCCTTCGACACGAAGGGCTGCCGGCCCTGGACGAGGATCGGCTGACCTCCTGGCCCCTCCGCGGCCCCGGCCTCAGCCCTCGGCGGGCGTCAGCCGCAGCGAGATCGAGTTGATGCAGTAGCGCTGGTCGGTGGGGGTCGGGTAGCCCTCGCCCTCGAAGACGTGGCCCAGGTGGGAGCCGCACTTCGCGCACCGCACCTCGGTGCGGACCATGCCGTGCGAGGTGTCCGCGATCAGCTCGACGGCCTCGGTGTCCTTCGGGTCGAAGAAGGACGGCCAGCCGCAGTGCGACTCGAACTTCTCCGACGAGCGGAACAGTTCCGCCCCGCAGCCGCGGCAGGAGTAGACGCCCTCCGTCCTGGTGTCCGTGTACTCGCCCCGGAAGGCCGGTTCGGTGCCCGCGAGGCGCAGCACCTGGTACTCGGACGGCGTCAGCTCCGCCTGCCACTGCTCGTCCGTCTTCTCGACCTCGTACGACATGACTCTCCCGCTCCCTCAGACGGCCAGGCGGGCGAGGATGGCCGGACCGAGGTCCGTGACGTCTCCCGCGCCCATGGTGAGAACGAGATCGCCCGGCTTGGCCATTCCCGCGACGACGTCGGCGACGGCCTCCTTGGAGTGCTCGGCGGTGACGTCGGCGCCCGCCGCCCGGGCGGCGGAGATGATCAGCTCGCTGGTGATCCCGGGGATCGGGTCCTCGCGGGCCGGGTAGATGTCCAGGACCACCGAGGCGTCGGCGAGGGTCAGGGCCTGGCCCATCTCCTTGCCCAGCTCCTGGGTGCGGGAGAAGAGGTGCGGCTGGAAGACGACCAGGATGCGGGAGTCCCCGGCGGCGCCGCGGATGGCCTCCAGGTCGGCGGTCATCTCCGTGGGGTGGTGCGCGTAGGAGTCGATGACCTGCACGCCCGCCGCCTCGCCCTTGAGCTGGAGGCGGCGCTTGACGCCGGTGTACTTGCCGAGGGCGGAGGCCAGGTTGTGCGCCGGGATGCCGAGGGCGACACCGGCGGCGAGGGCGGCCACGGCGTTGTGCGCGTAGTGGCGGCCGGGCACGGAGACGGTGAAGGTGAGCATCCGGCCGCCGAGGACGACGGTGACCTCGCTGGTCAGGCCGCGCGGGACGATCTTGACGATCCGGACGTCGGCGGTGTCCTCCTCGCCGTACGTGACGATGTTCAGGCCGGGGCGGCCGACGACCCGGGCGGCGATCTCGGCCGCGCCCGCCTGGCCGTGGGCGACGACGAGGGTGCCGCCGGGCACGACCTGGGAGACGAAGGTCTCGAAGGACTCGTAGATCTCCTCGATCGAGGCGTAGTTCGCGTGGTGGTCGAGTTCCGCGTTGAGGATGATCGCGACCTGCGGGGCGTACTTGTGGAAGGTGCGGTCGCTCTCGTCCGCCTCGGCCACGAAGATGTCGCCCTCGCCGTGGTGGGCGTTGGAGCCGGGGGCGTCCAGGTCGCCGCCGATGGCGTACGAGGGGTCCAGGCCCAGGGCCGAGAGGGAGACCGCCAGCATCGAGGTGGTGGTGGTCTTGCCGTGCGTACCGGCGACGGCGATGGGGCGCAGGCCGTCCATCAGGCGGGCGAGGGCGTCGGACCGGTGCACGACGGGGATGCCGAGCTCGGCCGCGCGGGCCAGCTCGGGGTTGTCGGCGCGGATGGCGCTGGAGACGACCACGCAGGTGGTGTCGGGGGCGAGGTTGCCGGCGGCGTGCCCGCCGTGGACCGTGGCGCCGTGGGCGCGCAGCGCCTCGGCGGTCTCGGAGTCACCACGGCTGTCGCTGCCGGCCACCTGCGCGCCGCGCTGGGCGAGGATCTTCGCGATGCCGGACATGCCGGCGCCGCCGATGCCGATGAAGTGGGGCCGTTCCATGGCGGTCGGCAGGCCGGGCTTCATTCAGGTCGCTCCAGGATCGAGTGCTGTGCTTGTGCGCTTTCGAGCTCTGACGGCCCCAGCCTATTCGTTGTGGGCGAAGAGCTTGAGCACCGGAACCCCGACCAGGTGCCGGGCGCGCGAGGCCCAGTCCCGGTGGAAGAACTCCTCGACGAAGTGCGGGGCGGTCAGAACGATCACCTCGTCGGCCCCGGTCTCCTCGACCACCGCCTTGAGTTTGTCGAGCGGGTGGTCCTCGATGATCTGCCCGACGGCCTTGGCGCCCTTGTGGCGCAGGGCGTTCAGGGAGTGCGCGAGGGCGTGCGCGGCGGGGCCGCGGGCGGCCTCGCCCTCGGGTTCGTCGCCCTCGCGGACGGCGTCGGGGAGCTCACCGAGCGCGACGTCGTCGATGGCACGCAGCAGGCGGTCCTGGTCGCCCCGGGGCTGCATGAGGACGATGAAGGACACCGCGTCGTCCCCGTGCAGGGTGGTGACGAAGTCCACGTCCACCGGGGTCAGCGGCTGCTCGATCATCAATACGCTCGTGAACACGGACGCCCTCTCCTTCATGGGCCGAGGCCGGGGGGCCGGCCCCTGCGGAAACCATCCTGCCCCGCTGTCGCACGGGGCCTGCGCAGGTATATGTGCCCAGCGGAAGCAAAGCGGAACGGCAAATTCCGCCCCTTGTCAGATCCGACGGTAGCTCGTGAAGAGGAACCCGGCCTCCTCCAGTACGCACGCGGGGGCGAGCCTGCGCGGAACCGTCATGGAGGGCCCTGCGGCGACCCGCTGGGCGTCGCCCGCGGTCAGCATCGGCGAGAGCGTCAGGCACAGCTCGTCCAGCACGTCGGCGGCCACGAGCTGCCCCAGCAGCCGGGGCCCGCCCTCGGTGAGCTGGCGGCGCAGCCCCCGTCCGGCCAGCTCCCGGACCGCGCGGGCTGGGTCCACGGCCGCCCCGTCACCCGCCACCACGACCTCGGCCCCGGCCCCGACCGCCTCGGCCACCCGCTCGGCGGGGGCGGCGGCCCCGGTGACCACCAGGGTGGGCACCAGGGGGGAGGTGAAGAGGGGCAGCGTGAAGTCCAGGTCCAGGCTCGCGGTGACCACCGCGATGGCGGGGGCGGGGCCCTGTCCGGCGGCCTCACGGCGGGCCTCGAAGGCCTCGCGGGCCCGGGCCGGACGGTAGCCCTCCTGGCGAACCGTTTCCGCGCCGACGACCACCACATCGGCCAGCGCCCGCAGGGTGCCGAAGATCCGCATGTCCGTCTCGCCCGAGATGGGCTGTGAACGCCCGTCGTGCTGGGCCGCGCCGTCGAGGGTGGAGACCATGTTCGCCCGCAGCCAGGAGGCGTCCTCGGGCAGCGCGGGATAGGCGTAGGCCTCGGCCAGCTCGTCCAGCGACCACTCGCGGTCGGCCTGGGCTGCTGATGTCTGATCGGTCACAGGGAACAGGCGTCGCATCGGTGCAGTGTGCCACGCCCCGTAGAGTGAAGAGCTGTGTCGACATCACTCTCCGCTCCCGGTGCCGCCTCCGGCCGGCCCCCGATAGCCGACGCGGGGCCCCAGGCCCTGTGCGCCCGCGAGCCGCGCGTACCCGCCGAACGGCTGGTGGCCGAGATGGTGCCGCCGCCGCGCTTCGACTCGGTGCGCTTCGACACGTACGACCCGGACCCGACCCAGCCGAGCCAGTCCGAGGCCGTCACCGTGCTGAGCGGCTTCGCCGCCGGGCTCGGGGGCGCCCACGCGAGCGGTGCCGGCAAGCGGCGCTGGTTCGCCAGGACCCCGAAGAACACGGCCCCCGCCGGCCCCCGCGGGGTCTACCTCGACGGCGGCTACGGCGTCGGCAAGACCCACCTCCTCGCCTCGCTGTGGCACGCCACCCCGGCCGAGCCCGCGCTCAAGGCCTTCGGCACCTTCGTGGAGCTGACCAACCTGGTCGGCGCGCTCGGCTTCCAGCAGACCGTGCAGACCCTGGGCGGGCACCGACTGCTGTGCATCGACGAGTTCGAGCTGGACGACCCGGGCGACACCGTACTGGTGTCCTCGCTGCTCAGCCGCCTCGTCGAGCAGGGAGTGGCACTGGCCGCCACCTCCAACACGCTGCCCGGCAAGCTCGGCGAGGGCCGCTTCGCCGCCGCCGACTTCCTGCGGGAGATCCAGGGGCTCTCGGCGCACTTCCGGCCGCTGCGCATCGACGGCCAGGACTACCGGCACCGCGGTCTGCCGGAGGCCCCGGCCCCCTTCTCCGACGAGCAGGTGACCAAGGCCGCGTACGCGACCGAGGGCGCGAGCCTGGACGACTTCCCCGGCCTGCTGGAGCACCTGGCCCGGGTGCACCCGAGCCGCTACGGCGCGCTGACCGACGGGATCGCGGCGGTCTGCCTGACCGACGTGGGCCCGGTGCCGGACCAGTCCACGGCGCTGCGCCTGGTGGTGCTGGCCGACCGGCTGTACGACCGCGAGGTCCCGGTCCTCGCCTCCGGGGTCCCCTTCGACCGGCTGTTCAGCGACGAGATGCTGAACGGCGGGTACCGGAAGAAGTACTTCCGAGCCATATCGCGGCTCACCGCGCTGGCACGCGACGCGAAGCCCCTGGTCTCGCAGTAGGTTTGGCACGGCCGGGCTCCTGCTGGCGCCCGGCCGTTTCCACTTCTGCGAAGGGATCCACCATGGCTGCCACACGCAACGCACACGCCGTCTGGGAAGGCGATCTGTTCGAGGGCAAGGGCGTCGTCACCCTCGACTCCTCCGGTCTCGGCAGTTACCCCGTCTCCTGGCCCGCGCGGACCGACGAGGCGGCGAACGGGCGGACCAGCCCCGAGGAGCTCATCGCCGCGGCGCACTCCAGCTGCTTCAACATGGCCTTCTCGAACGTCCTCACGAAGGCGGGCAACCCGCCGGCCAAGCTGACCACCTCGGCCGCCGTCACCTTCGTACCCGGCAAGGGGATCACCGGCATCCACCTCACCACCGAGGGCGAGGTGCCCGGCCTGGACAGCGACGCCTTCGTCGCCGCCGCCGAGGACGCCAAGGCGAACTGCCCGGTCAGCCAGGCCCTCACCGGCACGACGATCACCCTGGACGCCAAGCTCGTCTGACCGGCACGAAGCCGTGTCCGCCCCTGCCCGGGCACGATCTTCACGGATCGGCCCGGGCGGAGGCCGGCGGACACGGGTCGGCAGCTCGGCAGCTCGGCAGTCGAGCGAACGGCAGGGCGAGCGGCAGGACGGCAGGGCGGGACCTGACGCGGTGCCGCCGGCGCCCCGGCACCCCCGTGCAGGGGCCCGCACGCACACGGTGGTGTGACGCGGCGGCCGGCCCGCACGCGTCGGCGCCGGACGGAGGCGCCCGCGTGGTACGACGAGGCCGTCCCGCCTCCGCTTCCGCCGCCGGGAGTTGCCGATGTCCGTCCCCCGACGCAGCCTGCTCGCCGCCGGTGCGATCGCCTTCAGCGGGGCGCTCGGCGCCCTGTTCGCCGGCAGCCCCAGCGCCGCCCGGCCGGCTCGGGGGTACGGGCCGCTCGTGCCCGATCCGCGCGGGCTGCTCGACCTGCCCGCGGGGTTCGCCTACCGGGTGCTCTCGCGCGCGGGCGACCCGCTCCGCTCCGGCGGCGGAACCGTTCCGGGCAACTGCGACGGCATGGCCGCCTTCGGCGCGGGCGGGGGCCGCGTGCGCCTGGTCCGCAACCACGAGAACCGCACCACCGCCGCCCTGCGCGTCCCCGCCGTCCCGGGACTGACGTACGACCCCCACGCCCTCGGCGGCTGCACGGTGCTCGACCTCGGGCCCGGCGGCGAGGTCACCGGCGAGCGCGTCGCCCTCGCGGGTACCGCCGTCAACTGCGCCGGCGGCCGGACCCCCTGGAACACCTGGCTGAGCTGCGAGGAGACCGAGGACCGGGCGGGCACCTCCGGATACGCGCTGGACCACGGCTACGTCTTCGAGGTGGACCCCGCGGATCCGCACCGCTGCGGCGCCGTCCCGCTCACCGCCCTGGGGCGCTTCGCGCACGAGGCCGTCGCCGTGGACCCGTACCGCGGGGTCGTGTACGAGACCGAGGACGCCTTCGACGCACCCTTCGGGCTGTTCTACCGGTTCCTGCCCCAGCGCCCGCTCGGAGGCCGCGGCTCGCTGCGGGCCGGCGGCGTCCTGGAGGCCCTGCGGGTCCCCGGCGTGGCGGACCTGGCCGCGGTGGACGAGCCCGGGGCCGAGTTCCCGGTCGCCTGGGTCCCCGTACCGGATCCCTCCGCGGCCGGAACCCCGGTGCGCCTCCAGGACTTCGGGCCGGCCGGGATCACCCACGCCCAGAAGCTGGAGGGGTGCTACTGGGGCGAGGGAGTCGTGCACTTCGTCTCCAGCTTCGCCCGCAGCCGGGAGGGCGCCGCCGCCGACCACCACGGGCAGGTCTGGTCCTACGACCCGGGCCGCGCCCGGCTCCGGCTGGACGTGCTCTTCGGCCCGGCCGCCGACGTCCGGCTGCCCGGGGACTCCCCCGACAACATCTGCCTGGCCCCGGACGGCGGGCTGATGGTCTGTGAGGACGGCGGCGGCGACCAGTACGTCCTCGGAGTGACCCCGGACGGCGAGGTCTATCCGATGGCGCGCAACGCCGAGGGCATCGGGCTGCCGGGGGCGCCGGAGTGGGGGGAGTTCGCCGGGGTCACCTTCTCCCCCGACCGGCGGACGATGTACGTCAACGCCTACGCCCCGGGGACCACCTTCGCGGTGACCGGCCCCTGGCACTGACCCCGTCGCCGACCCCGGCCGCCTCGCGGCTCCGTCCGATCTCCTGCAGGATCGTACGGAACCGACGGGATCGGGGTGGACAGCGATGGCGAGGAAACAGACCGAGCGGCCCAGGAGCAAGGGCAAGGGCAAGGGCAACAGGACCGGGAGCGGAACCGAGGCCGAGCCCGAGGCCAAGGCCAGGACGGGGACCGAAGCCGGGACCGGGGCCGGGTCCGTGCCGGCGGTCGGACTGCGGGAGCTGCTGCGCGCCCCGGCGGGCCGTCTCGACCTCCGCCGCTTCGACCCGCGCGCGACCCCTGCGGGTCCCCCCGGAAAGGCGGCCGCACGCGCCGCGGCCGCGGCGGTGGAACCACGGCTCGCCTCCCTCCAGGAACGGCTCTACGCGGCGAGCACCGCGGGCGACCGGCGCCGCGTCCTGCTGGTCCTCCAGGGCATGGACACCAGCGGCAAGGGCGGCACCGTCAAGCACGTGATCGGGATGTTCAACCCTTCCGGATGCCGCGTCAGGGCCTTCAAGGCGCCCACCCCCGAGGAGCAGGGCCAGCCCTTCCTGCGACGCATCACCGAGGCGCTCCCCCTGCCGGGGGAGATCGGCATCTTCGACCGTTCGCACTACGAGGACGTCCTGGTGGCCCGGGTCCGCGAGCTGGTCCCGCGCAGCAGGCTGGGGCGCCGGTACGCCGAGATCAACCGGTTCGAGCAGTCCCTCGCGGACGACGGCGTGACCGTGGTGAAGGCCTTCCTCCACATCAGCTACGAGGAGCAGCGCAAACGGCTGCTGGAGCGGCTCGACAACCCGGACAAGCACTGGAAGTTCAGCATGGGCGACATCGAGGACCGCGCTCTGTGGCCCGAGTACCAGCACGCGTACGAACTGGCCCTGGAGCGCTGCTCGACCGATGCCGCGCCCTGGCACATCGTCCCCGCGGACCGCAAGTGGTACCGCAACTGGGCCATCGCCCAGCTGCTGCTGGAGCACCTGGAAGCCCTCGCGCCGCGCTATCCGGAGGGTGACTTCGACGTGGAGGAGTGCCGCATCCGTCTTATTTCCACATAGTCATATATTTTGCGTACGTGACCATCTCTGTGCGCAAAGTAGCGGCCGTGGCCGCTCTCAGTGCCGCCCTCGGTGCCGCCCTCACCGGATGCGGGGGCGGCACCGGTCCCTCGGAGGCCGGCCGTGAAGCCCGTCTGGGCACGGGCGGGACCGCCCCTTCGGCTTCCGCCGGCTCCCCCGCCGCCCCGGAACCCGGCTCGGCGGCGGGCCCGCTGCCGGGCACACCGGGCAGGGCCCCGATGCTGGCGCCCGGTCCGAACGGCCTGACCCCGGTCTTCGAACGGACGAAGCAGAGCGGCGACAAGACCGTGGCGCTGACCTTCGACGCCGACATGACGGCCGATCAGGGGCCCCGCGCGGCATCCGGGGAGCGCTTCGACAACCCCCAGCTGATCGCGACCCTGCGGACCCTCAAGGTGCCCTCGACGGTCTTCATGACGGGCCGCTGGGCCGAGGAGTACCCGGACCAGGCCAAGGCCATCGGCACCGACCCGAACTTCGAGATCGCCAACCACTCCTACAGCCACCACGCCTTCACCTCCCCCTGCTACGGGCTCCCCGCACTCGACGGCGCGGCCGCCCGGGCGGACGTGGACCGGGCCTTCGAGTCGTTCCGCAAGGCGGGCGCCGTGAACACCGTGCCGTACTTCCGCTTCCCCGGAGGCTGCTACGACGACCGGGCGCTGCGGGCCCTGATCCCGGCGAAGGTCACGGCCGTCCAGTGGGACGTGGTGAGCGGGGACGCGTTCGCGAAGGACCCGGACGCGGTGGCCGAACAGGTGCTCGCCGGGGTGAAGCCCGGCTCCGTGGTGGTCATGCACTGCACGCGCAGCGCCGCCCCGGTCACCGAGGAGGCGATCCGGAAGATCGTCCCCGAGCTGCGCCGGCGCGGCTACCGGTTCGTGAAGGTCTCCGAGCTGATCGGCAGGTGAGCGCGGCGGGTCAGCCGGAACAGGCCGTCCGCTCCGCGTCCTGCCACTCGCACACCGGGCACAGCACCACACCCGGTGTCGCGACCCCGTACTCGGTGGGCTTGCCGCACTCCAGACAGTCCGCGTACGGCGGCCCCGCCACCGGGCCGGCCGGGGCCGCCGGGGCCGGGCAGTACGACGGGTTCTCGTCCGGCTGGTCCATACGTACGAGGGTACTCGTCCCGGCCCCGGCCCGGCGGGCCCCCGGGGCCGGGCGGACTGCTTCCGTCAGTGGGCCGCCGCGGCCTCGGTGACCTCGCTCGGCCGGACGATGACGAAGCCCTCGCCGCGCAGCTCCAGTTGCACGGCCTCGCCCGAACCTCCCCGGATCATCGACCCGACCGACTGGGAGCGGTGCAGGCCGGTGTCCAGCCCGGAGCTCCAGCCGACCACCGCGTCCGTGTCCACGTAGACCGGGGCCTGCGGGGTCACCGGGATGATGATCGGGCTGCCGTCGCAGACCACGGCGAGCTTGCCGGTGCCGGTGAAGACGCTGTTGAAGAGGCCGCCGCCGGTCATGCCGGCGCCCTTCACCATCTTGATCTCATACGCCAGGGTCGGGTCGAAGCACAGCACGTTGCGGCCGTTGACGGTCAGGGCGTCGCCCGGCTCGAAGTCGATGACGAAGCAGTTCGCGGCCTGGTGGGCGAACCACACCTCCCCCTGTCCGCGCACGGACATCAGCGCCAGGCCCTCTCCGGTGACGGCGCGCTTGAGCATGCCGCCTATGCCCTGCCCCTTGCGTTCGAACTGGAGGTTGCCGCGGTAGGCGACCATCGAGCCCTGCCGCGCGAGCACCTCACCGTTGACGGTGTACTTCACGGACTTGGCGTTCTGGAGGGTCATGCCCGGAGCGGCGGGTGCCTGGGCCAGGTTGTCGGACGCGAACAGATCACTCTTCATGCACCCGATCGTCGCCCGCGGCGGGCACCCGGGACATCATCCTCAAGGCGGATGCTGGCATCCTTGGCGGGATGAACAGCCAGCACACCCCCGACACCACCGCAGTCCCCGCGGTCGGCGCGGACAGCCCCTTCCGGCAGGAGCACGCCCTCCGCGACGAGGCCCCGCAGTTCGTCCTGCCGCTGGTGGTGCGGATCGAGAAGACCGAGCCGCCCGCCCGGACGGACGCCCTGGAGACGGCTGCGCGCGCGGTGCTGGTCCTGCTGACGGACGAGCGCGCGCACGGCGAGGGCGAGTGGGCCGAGGCCGTACGGGACTGGCAGGACGCCCGGATCCGGAAGGTGGTCCGGCGGGCGCGCGGGGCGGAGTGGCGCAAGGCCCAGACGCTGCCCGGCATCACCGTGCACGGGGACGCCTCGGAGGTACGGGTCTTCCCGCCGGTGCCGCTGGACGGCTGGCCCAAGGAGCTGGCCAAGCTCCAGGTGTCCGGCACCGACCTGGACGACCCGGCTCCGGCCGGCCCGGCCGGGCCGGGACTCCCCGTGCTCTGGCTCAACCCCGACCTGCAGATGTCGGCCGGCAAGGCGATGGCCCAGGCCGGGCACGCGGCGCAGCTGGCCTGGTGGGAGCTGACCGGCCCGGAGCGGGCCCGCTGGCGGGAGTCCGGTTTCCGGCTGGCCGTACGGACGGCCGCGCGCGACCGGTGGGCCGAGCTGAACGGGAGCGGGCTGCCGGTGGTGCGGGACGCGGGCTTCACGGAGATCGCGCCGGGCAGCGCCACGGTGATCGCCGACCACCCGGCTCTGCGGGCCCGGACCTGACACCGGTTCCGACGCTGCCGTAACCTCAAATGTTGCTCTGAAACCCCGCCCCGTGCGGTTGGCCGGACCCTGCCGGGGCCATCACACCGGCAGACGGACCGACGAGAGGGGGGACGGGACATGAAGCCCATGGCACACCTGGGGGTGGGCATCGGCTGGCGGCCCGAGATCGCGGACGCGGTCGAGCGGCTGCCCGGTCTGGACTGGGTCGAGGTGGTGGCCGAGAACATCTGCCCGGGCCACCTGCCGGAGTCCCTGCTGCGGCTGTCCGAGCGCGGTACGCGCGTCGTGCCGCACGGGGTCTCGCTGGGCCTCGGCGGCGCCGACCGTCCGGACCCGGCCAAGCTGGCCGCGCTCGCCGAGCGGGCGGTGGCGCTGGGGGCGCCGCTGGTCACCGAGCACATCGCCTTCGTCCGCAGTTCCTCGCCCGCGCTGGAGGCCGGCCACCTGCTGCCCGTCCCGCGGACCCGGGACGCGCTGGACGTCCTGTGCGAAAACGTACGGATCGCGCAGGACGCCCTTCCCGTGCCGCTGGCCCTGGAGAACATCGCCGCGCTGATCGCCTGGCCCGGCGAGGAGTTCACGGAGGGGCAGTTCCTGACGGAACTCGTCGAGCGGACCGGCGTACGGTTGCTGATCGACGTGGCCAACCTGCACACCAACCGGGTCAACCGGGGCGAGGACCCGGACGCCGTGCTCGACGGCATCCCGCTGGAGGCGCTGGCCTACGTCCACGTGGCGGGCGGTGTCGAGCGGGGCGGCGTCTGGCACGACACGCACGCACACCCCGTCCCGCCGGTGGTGCTCGACCTGCTCGCCGGGCTCCGATCCCGCACGGACCCGCCCGGTGTCCTGCTGGAGCGCGACGACGACTTCCCGCCCGAGGCGGAGCTGGCGGACGAACTGGCCCGGATCCGGGCCGTGGTGGACGCCGGCCCCCACCCCGCCCCGCGTACCGCCGCAGCGCCGGCCCCGGCGCACGGCGGACCGGGCGGTCCGCAGGACGGCCCCCTCGGGGCGGCGCGGATCCGCCTCGGCCTGAGCCAGGCCGCGCTGCTCTCGGCACTGGTGGCCGGGACGCCCGTACCCGAGGGCTTCGACCGGCAGCGGATCCGGGTGCAGGCCCGGGCGCTGACCGCCAAGCGGGCCGGGGTGGTGGCCAAGCTGGCACCGGAACTGCCCGAGATCCTGGGCGGTGACCGGCCGTACCGCGAGGCCTACGCGGCCTACGCCAAGGGCCGTCCCCTGGCCGCGGCCGGGTACCGCCGCGAGGCACTGGACTTCGCGGAGCACCTGCTGGTGCAGGACCTGCCCGCCGACCCGGCCGCACGGCGCCGGCTGACCAGGTGGTGGCAGGACCGGGCGGGGGCGCGGCCGGCGCGCCGGGTGGTGCGCTGGGCCCGGGCGCTGGTGGGGAGGGCGGCATGAACCTCCTCGCGCTGGCGACCTGGGTCGCCGTCCTGGTGTCCTCCGTCCTGCTGATCCGCGGCGTGCGCCGCTCCGGGCCCGCCGCGGGCGGGCCGGGGCCGCGGCTGCACGACCTGTCCGAGGCCGCGTTCGTCGCGGGCGGCCCGGGGAACGTCGTGGACACCGCGCTCGTCTCGCTGCTCGGGGACGGCCGGCTGATCGTGGGCGGTCCGGGCATCGTCCAGGTGCGCCCCGGGGCGCGGGCCGGCGACTACGCCGAGCGGGCCGTGCTCCAGGCCCACGCGGGCGCTTCCTCGGGCTGGCTGTACCAGGTGCGGTACGCCGCCATGCGCGACCCCGCCGTGCAGGAGACCGGGGACGCACTGGCCGCGCGCGGGCTGCTGCGCGTGCCCGGCTCCGCGCGGCCCTGGCGGAGCTGGGGGATCGCGCAGGCCGTGGTGTGCGCGCTCATGGTGCCGGTGGCGGTGGTGGTCACCGTCGTCGCCCTGGCCCTGGACTCCGGCGCCCAGATCCCCTTCGTCGCGAAGGTGATCCCCGCGCTGGTCGGCGGCCTGCTGGTCGGCGCGATCTGCGCCGCACGCGCCGGGCGGCGGGTCACCCTGGCCGGACAGCGGGCCCTGCGCGAACTGCGTGCCGCGCACCTGCACGACGGGTCCCCGTACGTGCAGACCGCCCTGTTCGGGTTGCGCGGTCTGCGGGACCCGTACCTGCGCCAGCAGCTGGTGCCGGCGGCCCGCGGCACCCGGCTGGCGGCGGCGCAGGCCCGGTCGGTTCCGCCCGGCACCGGCAGCTCGTACGGGCCGGCGGCCGAGTTCCTGCCGGTGCTGTGGTGCGCCGGGAGCGACGGCGGCCCGGGAGGCGGCGGGGGCGGTTCGGGCTGCGGTTCCGGCGCGGGGTGCGGCTCCTCGGGCGGTGGCGGTTCCTCCGGTTCCGGCTGCGCCTCCTCCGGCAGCAGCAGCAGCTGCGGCGGAGGCAGCAGCAGCGGTTCTGGCTGCAGCAGTTCCTCCGGCTCCAGCTGCAGCAGCTCCAGCAGTTCCTGACCGCCCGTCACGGGCCCGCGGCCTCGGCGGGCCCGGCCGTACGGCAACCGGGTCCGGATCCCGCGGCAAGGGGGGTACGGGGGCCGACACCGGCTGGTGATCCTTTACAGCCTCCCCGGGGACGGATCTCATCGGCTCATCCGATGAGAGGCAGGACAGCCATGCGGAGCACCCCCGCACGCCACGCAGGCGCCGCCGCGGCGATCTGCCTCCTGCTGGGCGCCGCGCCCGCGGCCCGGGCCGAGGAGCCCGCCCGGCCGCCGTCCGCCGAGGAGGCCGGGGCGGAACTCGTGGCCCGGCGCGCCGCCGATGCGGCCTCCGGCACCCCGGCCGGTGCCCGCCGGCCGCTGCGCTTCACCACCTGCCCCGAAGCCGAGGGCCTGCCCTCGCCGGTCCGCTGCGCCACCCTGCGCGTCCCGCTCGACTACGCCCGCCCCGACGGCCCGCAGATCTCCCTCACCGTCAGCCGGGCCGCGGCCACCGGAGCCGGCCGGGCCGCCCGGCAGGGCGCGCTCGTGCACAACCCCGGTGGCCCCGGCGCCTCCGGCATGCACTTCCCGCTTCTCGCCGGCCTCCCGGGCTGGGAACGCGTCGCCGCCGCCTACGACCTAGTCGGCTACGCCCCGCGCGGGGTCGGCCGCTCCGCCCCGCTGTCCTGCCAGGACCCGGCCACCCGGGCCCAGGGCCCGACCCAGGTCCCGGTCCACCCCTCCCCCGCGTACAAGAGGGAGCGGATCGCCGCCGCCCAGGCCTACGCGCGGGGCTGCGCGCGGCGGGCCGGCGCGGCCCTGCGGCACTACACGACGCCGAACAACGTCCGCGACCTGCACGTGCTGCGCGCCGCGCTCGGCGAGCCGCGGCTGACCTTCACGGGCGGCTCGTACGGCACCTACCTCGGGGTGGTCTACGCGACCCTGTACCCGGGCCGCGTCCGCCGGATGGTCCTCGACTCGGCGGTCGACCCGGACCCGCGCCGCATCTGGTACCGCAACAACCTGGCCCAGGCGCCCGCCTTCGAGCGCCGCTGGTACGACTTCCGCGCCTGGGTGGCCCGGCACCACGGCACGTACCGGCTCGGCGCCACCCCGGCGGCCGTCGGGGCGAGCTACGCGCGCGTACGGGACGCGGTGGCCCGCACCCCCGCGGGCGGAACCGTCGGGACCGGCGAACTGCACTCCGCCTTCGTCCAGACCGTGTACTACGACGACGTGTGGCCGGAGCGGGCCGCGGCGCTGGCCGCGTTCCTGCGCGGCGATCAGGGTCCGCTGACGCGGCAGGCCGCCCCGGACCCGGCGACGGCGGCGGACGCCGAGAACGCGACGGCCGTCTACACGGCCGTGCTGTGCAACGACGCCCCCTGGCCCGCGGACTGGGAGACCTGGGACCGCGACCACACCGCACTGGCCCGGACGGCCCCCTTCGAGACCTGGGCCAACGCCTTCCTCAACCTGCCCTGCGCCTACTGGCCCGTGAAGGAACGGCAGCGGCCGGTGGACGTGGGCGCCGCGCCGGGCGCCCTACTGCCGCCCACGCTCGTCGTCGCGGCGGAGCGGGACGGGGCGACCCCGTACCGGGGGGCGCTGGAACTCCGGCGGCGGCTCGGCGACGGGGCCGCACTGGTCACGGAGGAGGGGGCCGGAAGCCACGGAGTGGCCGGCGGGCGCAACGACTGCGTGGACCGTCACGTGGAGCGGTACCTGCTGACGGGTGGGACCCCGGGCCGCGGTGTCACGTGTGCGCCGCATCCGGAGCCCGCACCGGTGTCGCTGGACGACCGGGCAGCAAGCGCCCGCGGGGCACTGCTGCCGCCTGTCGTCTGAACTTCCGGGCGGGATCTCCGGCTGCGTCGTGTCGGGGGCAGGGCCTCCCGATCCACCGGAGGAACTCACCTGACGGTGTGGTCGTCCTCCGGCACTTCCCCCCAGGGGAGGTATCAGGCGAGCCCGGCCACCAGATCGGCGACGGACTTGCGGCGCCCGGTGTAGAAGGGCACCTCTTCACGGACGTGCATGCGGGCCTCGGAGGCGCGCAGGTGACGCATGAGGTCGACGATGCGGTACAGCTCGTCGGCCTCGAAGGCCAGCAGCCACTCGTAGTCGCCCAGCGAGAAGGACGCGACGGTGTTGGCACGCACGTCCGGGTAGCCGCGGGCCATCAGGCCGTGGTCCTTCAGCATGCGGCGACGGTCCTCGTCGGGCAGCAGGTACCAGTCGTAGCTGCGCACGAAGGGGTACACGCTGACGTAGTCGCGGGGGGTCTCGTCGGCCAGGAAGGCCGGGATGTGCGACTTGTTGAACTCGGCCGGGCGGTGCAGGGCCATGTTCGACCACACCGGCTCCAGGGCGCGGCCCAGCTTGGTGCGGCGGAACAGGTTGTACGCGGTCTGCAGCTCGTCGGAGGTCTCCG
Source organism: Streptomyces sp. NPDC058646 (assembly GCF_042716875.1). NCBI lineage: Bacteria > Bacillati > Actinomycetota > Actinomycetes > Kitasatosporales > Streptomycetaceae > Streptomyces > Streptomyces sp. NPDC058646. The sequence goes on from NZ_JBHXRK010000006.1 coordinate 130,373, forward strand.
CGTGCCACCAGATCATGATGTCCGCGTCGGCGCGCAGGCCGGAGACGTCATAGGTGCCGCGGACGGTGATGTCCTTGGCGGCCAGCTGGTCGAACAGCTCCTGGACCTCGTCGGCGAAACCGGCGCGGTTCTCGGGCAGGACGTCCTTCAGCTTGAAGACGGACCACAGGGTGTAGCGAATGACCTCGTTCAGGTCCTTCGCCTTCTTCCCCGCGTTGGGAATCTTCTCTGGAGCAGTCATGTGCCTATTGTCCCGTGTGCTGATCAGTGGTCGGTGCCAGGGGTCCCGAAAGCGGCGGTCACCGCCTCCGCGGCCTTCCCGGCGCTCGCGATGCACGCCGGGATGCCCACCCCGTCGTAGAGGGCGCCGCACACGGCCAGGCCCGGCAGGGCAGCGACGGCGGCCCGGATCCGGGCGACCCGGTCCAGGTGGCCGACCGGGTACTGGGGCAGTCCGCCGTCCCAGCGCGTGACGGTGGAGGCGACCGGCCGGGCCGTCAGGCCCACGGCCTCGCCGAGGTCGGCCAGGGACACCCCGACGAGTTCGCCGTCCTCCCGCTTCAGCTCGCCCTCGTCCCCGTACCGGCCCACCGAGGTGCGCAGCAGGAAGAGCTCGGGATCCGCCCCGGCCCAGGCCCACTTGTTGCTGGAGAAGGTGGAGGCCTTGATCGTCCGTCCGTCGACGGGCGGCACGAGGAAGCCGCTGGCCCCGCCCCCGGTGACCGCGTCCGGCAGCTCGGAGCGCCGGAACGCCAGGGTGACCAGGGCCATGGAGGCGTACCCGACCCCGCGCAGCTCCGCCGCCGCCGCGGGCAGCAGCCGGTCCAGCAGGCGCGCGGCGGGCCCGGCCGGGGTCGCCAGGATCACGCCGTCGGCGTCGACGGCCTCGGCGTCGGCCACGACCCGCCAGCCCTCTGCCGTACGGAGGACCTCGCGCACGGGTGCGTCGGTGAGGATCCGGGCCCCGGCGCGGCGGCAGGCCTCGGCGACGGCGGCCGGGAGCCGTCCGATGCCTCCGTCGATGCCGGCGAAGACGGGGCCGGCGGCCTGCGGCTGCGCGGCCGCGCGGCGCTGGAGTTCCCGTACGCCCTCGCCCAGCGAGCGGTGCGTGCGGGCGGCCTCGAAGAGCTGGGGGACGGCCGCCCGCATCGAGATGCGGTAGGCGTCGCCCGCGTAGACCCCGCCGAGCAGGGGTTCCACCAGCCGGTCGACGACCTCGTGGCCCAGCCGGGCGGCGACGTACTCGCCGACGGCGACGTCTTCGCCGATCTCGGCGGGAGGCAGCTCGCGCTCGGCCTCGATGCGGGCCAGCCCCTCGGCGGAGAGCACCCCGGAGGCGGCGAGCGGCCCCAGGTCTCCGGGGACCCCCATGACGTGGCCGCGCGGCATCGGCCGCAGCGCGCCCCGGGTCCACAGGTGGGCGGTGGCCGTGGCGGGCGACTGCAGGGCCTCGCCGAGGCCGACGGACCGGGCGAGGTCCACGGCTTCGGGACGGCGGGCGAGGAGGGACTCGGCGCCGAGGTCGACGGGGGCGCCGGCCAGTTCCCCGGCGCGCAGCTTGCCGCCGAGCCGGGGTCCGGCCTCCAGCAGGGTGACGCGGACGCCGCCGGCGAGCAGCCGGTGGGCCGCCGCGAGGCCCGCGATGCCGCCGCCGATGACGACGACGTGGCCGGGGGCGCCGGTGCGGTCCGCCCGGTCCGTACGCATGTCCGCTTCGTGCATGGACACATCGTCTCAGACCGGTCGGCGAGGCCGGACCGTGACCTCATCGGGACCGGTCCGGGACCGTGGCGACGAAACCCGGGCGGGGACTTCGGACGTCGAAACGGCAACACCAGCCGAACCTCGGGGTTTACTGAGATGCAGACCGTCAGCAGACAGCGTTCCGCGGCCGCCCTGGCCGTCCTCTCCCTGGCCGGGGTGCTCGCCCTCACCGGCTGCGGTGCGGACGGCGAGCGGGCCGCCTCCTCCGACAAGGCGGCGGTCGCACCCGCCCCCGCGCAGGGCGGGGAGGCGGCGAAGGGGCCCGGGGCCGCCTCCTCGGCGGGCACGGACAAGAACGCGCAGCCGCCGGCCGCCGTACGCCCCCACGTGATCCGCACGGCGACCCTCGGCATCGAGACGGCCGACGTGCAGCAGGCCCTGGCCGCGGCGCGGGCGGCGGCCGCCGGCGCGGGCGGGTACGTGGGCAACGAGTCCACCAAGCGCGGCGGGGACGGCCGCATGACCTCGACGGTGACCCTGCGGGTGCCGGGCGAACGCTACGACTCCGTGCTCGCGGCGATGGAGGGCAGCGGGAAGCTCCTCCACCGCAAGGTCGAGGCCCAGGACGTGACGGAGAGGGTCGCCGACATCGGGAGCCGGGTGGCCTCGCAGCAGGCCAGCGTGGCCCGGGTGCGGGAGATGATGGGCAAGGCCTCGGCCCTGGGCGACGTGGTCATGCTGGAGGGCGAGCTGAGCAAGCGGCAGTCCGACCTGGAGTCGCTGCAGGCCCAGCAGAACGCGCTGAAGGACCAGACCTCGCTCGGCACGATCACCCTGGAGGTCTCGGAGCCGGCTCCGGCCCCGGTGGCGGAGAAGAAGGAGAAGGAGCCGGCGTTCACGGACGCCCTGCGCGGCGGCTGGGACGTCTTCACGACCGTGGTGCGGTACCTGATGCTGGCGGCGGGCGCGCTGCTGCCGTTCGCGGCGGTGGCCGCCGTGGGGCTGCTGGGGTTCCGGCTGTACCGGCGGGTGCGGCCGGCGCGGCCGCGGACGGGCCTGGTCCCGAGGAGCGTCCCCGCCTCCCGGCGGGAGCCGGCCCCGGCGGCCGGTTCCGCTCCCGCGGGCACCGCGGCGGGGGCCGGGCCACAGGCGCAGGCGCCCGCGCAGGACGGCGGTCCCCGGTCCTGACACCCGCCCCCGGAGGCCCGGTCCGGCGGTCCGGACCGCGGACGCCGGGTCCGGCGGTCCGAACGCTCCTTCGACGCACGGCCATTCGCCCGTAGCGTGTCCCTCCGGAAGACGACGACGGAGGACGGTGCGGACGGTGCGGACGATGGCGACGGAACGACTGGTGGTGATCGGCGGTGACGCGGCGGGGATGTCCGCCGCGTCACAGGCCCGGAGGCTCAAGGGCCCGGACGAGCTGGAGATCGTCGCCTTCGAGCGCGGGCACCACAGCTCGTACTCGGCGTGCGGGATCCCGTACTGGGTCGGCGGGCAGGTCGCCGGACCCGACGACCTGATCGCCCGCACCCCCGAGGAGCACCGCGCCCGCCACATCGACCTGCGCACCCGCACCGAGGTCGTGGAGCTGGACCTCGCCGGGCGCCGGGTCCGCGCCCGCGACCTGGACGGCGGATCCGAGTACTGGACGGGCTACGACAAGCTGGTCCTGGCGACGGGTGCCCGTCCGGTCCGCCCCCGGCTCCCCGGCATCGGCGCGCACGGCGTCCACGGCATCCAGAGCCTGGACGACGGCCGGCGCCTGATGACGACGCTGGAGCGTACGGAGGGCCGCCGGGCCGTGGTGGTGGGCGCGGGCTACATCGGCGTGGAGATGGCGGAGGCCCTGGTGGGGCGGGGCTACGAGGTCACGGTGCTGCACCGCGGCGCGCAGCCGATGGCCACGCTGGACCCGGACATGGGCGGGCTGGTGCACCGCGCGATGAACGGCATGGGGATCCGCACGGTCTCCCGCGCCGAGGTCACGAAGATCCTGACGGACGAGGACGGCAGGGCCCGCGCGGTGGCCACGGCGACCGGCGAGGAGTACCCGGCGGACGTGGTCGTGCTCGGCATCGGCGTCGAGCCGCGCACGGGGCTGGCGCGCGCCGCGGGGCTGCCCCTGGGCACCTCGGGCGGTCTGCTCACCGACCTGTCGATGCGGGTCCGGGGCCACGAGGACATCTGGTCGGGCGGTGACTGCGTGGAGGTCCTGGACCTGGTCGCCGGCCGCACCCGGCACATCCCGCTGGGCACGCACGCCAACAAACACGGCCAGGTGATCGGCTCGGGCGTGGGCGGCGGGTACGCGACCTTCCCCGGGGTGGTGGGCACGGCGGTGAGCAAGGTCTGCGACCTGGAGATCGCCCGTACGGGCCTGCGCGAGCGGGACGCCCTGGAGGCGGGCCTGCGGTTCGTGACGGCCACCATCACCTCCACCAACACGGCGGGCTATTACCCGGGCGCGGCGGAGATGACGGTGAAGATGCTGGCGGAGCGCCGCACGGGCCGCCTCCTCGGCGTCCAGATCGTCGGCGGCGCGGGAGCGGCGAAGCGGGTGGACGTCGCCGCGGTGGCGCTCACCGCGGGCATGACGGTGGACCAGATGGTCTCCCTGGACCTGGGTTACGCCCCGCCGTTCTCCCCGGTCTGGGACCCGGTCCTGGTGGCGGCCCGCAAGGCGGTCTCCGCGGTCCGCTCGGCGGGGGTCTAGGTCGTCCCGTCCGGATCCCGTCGGCCGGGCCCGCGGTCTGCCGGTGCCGTGCATCGCCCCGAGGTGCGGTGCCGGGCGCCGGCGAGGGCTCGGGCGGAGGAGTCGAGGGCGCCGCGGTGCATCTGCGCCGCCACTTCGGGTCCGACGTCCCCGTCGGCGCGCTCGCCCGGATCGGTCACCAGGATGCGCAGCGGTCGGCCGGTCCGGCCGCAGTGCGATCCTCCCGGAGGCGAGCGGCTTCCCCGGCCCGGCGAGGTCGGTCGCCTCGAACCGGCCGAGGGAGGTCCGGCCGTCCGCGTGGACGTAGAGGTGCCCGGGGTACCGCGGCCCGTCGAGCCGGTCGTGCCTGCGCCGCACGAGGCACCGGGCCCCGTAGGGGGTCTCTCCGCCGGACATGCGAAACGCCGGTCCGTGCCATGTCATGCACGGCACAGAACCGACGTTTCGATCGTGCTCCGGGTCAGCGCGCGGTCTGGGTGTGGACGTAGTCCACCAGGCGCGTCAGGGCCTCGGGGTCGGTCGTCGGGAGGACGCCGTGGCCCAGGTTGAAGATGTGTCCCTCCAGGCCCGCGGCGGCCGCGAGGACCTCGTCGGTCTTGGCCTCGACGGCTTCGGGGGTGGAGAAGAGCACCGCCGGGTCCAGGTTGCCCTGGAGCGCCTTGCCGGGGCCGACGCGCCGGACGGCCTCGTCCAGCGGGACCCGGTAGTCGACGCCCATGACGTCCGCGCCCGCCTCGCCCATCAGGCCGAGCAGCTCGCCGGTGCCCACGCCGAAGTGGATGCGCGGGACCCCGTACGAGGCGACGGACTCCAGGACCTTCGCGGACGCGGGCATGACCGAGCGCCGGTAGTCGGCCGGGGCGAGGGCGCCGACCCAGGAGTCGAAGAGCTGGACGGCGGAGGCGCCGGCCTCGATCTGGACCTTGAGGAAGGCGGAGGTGATCTCCGCGAGACGGTCGAGCAGGTCCGCCCACAGCTGGGGGTCCCCGTACATGAGCGCCTTGGTGTGCTCGTGGTTGCGGGACGGGCCGCCCTCCACGAGGTAGCTCGCGAGGGTGAAAGGCGCACCCGCGAAGCCGATCAACGGAGTGGAGCCCAGTTCACCCGTGAGCATGCCGATCGCCTCGGTGACGTACGAGACGTCCTCAGGGGTGAGGTCGCGCAGCTGTGCGAGGTCCTCGCGGCGGCGGATCGGGCGGGCGACGACCGGGCCGATGCCCGGCTTGATGTCCAGGTCGATGCCGATGGCCTTCAGCGGGACCACGATGTCGGAGAAGAAGATCGCCGCGTCCACGCCGTGGCGGCGGACGGGCTGGAGCGTGATCTCGGTGACCAGGTCGGGCCGCATGCACGACTCGAGCATCTGGGTGCCCTCGCGCAGCTTGCGGTACTCCGGGAGCGACCGGCCGGCCTGCCGCATGAACCACACGGGCGTGTGCGGGACCGGCTCGCGCCGGCACGCCTTCAGGAAGGCGGAATCGTAGGTCTGGCTCGGGTGGCCCGTCGGGCTGTCGTTGGCGCTCACGCGCCAAATCTTCGCACGTATGAAGAAGTGCCCGGCCCGGCGCGGGTGTCCCTGCGCCGTACGGGCGCCGCTTCCGCCTAGTCTTCCCCGCATGGCTGCGGCTCAGGGACGATTTTCAGATGGCGCTGACGGTATGGACAGCGCGGAGGAGAGCTCCGTCCCGCTCCCGTTCCGCCGGGCGGTCGACGGCTTGAAGAAGGCCCGGCTGCGCCCGGGGATCGAGATCGACCCCACGAAGCCCCCGCGGAGACTGGCCCCGTACGCCTACGCCCTGGAGGCGGCGGTCGTCGACGGTGAGGACGACCTGGCCGACGGCCGGCTCATCCTGCTCCACGATCCCGCCGGGCACGAGGCCTGGCATGGGACGTTCCGGCTGGTGACGCTCGTCCGGGCGGAACTGGAGCCGGAGATGGCCGCGGACCCGCTCCTCCCCGAGGTGTGCTGGTCCTGGCTGAAGGGTGCGCTGGACGCGCGCGGGCTCACCTACGGGGAGGCGAGCGGGACCGTGACCATGGCCGGCTCGCACTACTTCGGCGGGCTCGCGGAGCGGCGGCCGGCGACCCAGATCGAGATCAGAGCCTCGTGGACGCCGCGCGAGGTGGTGGGCGGGGTGCCCGACACCGCGGCCCACCTGGCGGCGTGGTGCGAGCTGCTGTGCCAGATCGCGGGCCTGCCCCCGGTGGGTCCGACCGAGACCGCGACGGGCGTGGTCTCCCTGCCACAGCGGCGCGGTCCGCACCACCCGTAGCCGCAGGGCCGTACGGCCGCCCCCGCGGGAGCGCGGACGGGAACGGACGGCCGAGCCCTCAGTCATGTGTCGGAACCGGGCGCCCGTTGTGGGCTTCTGATCACCCTATGATCGATCGTGCGTCCGAATTGCCCGAATTGTTACTCACCAAATCGTGATCATTCCCTAAAGCCGGGCGGGTGACGTGCCGAAGGAGTCAGTGACCATCCGCACGGTTCGCACCGGCTTCCTTCCCCGAGCCGGCCGTCCCGCCACTCCCCCAGGAGGCCTAGGTGTCCGTTCTTCTCGAGCAGCCCGCAAGCCTGGTCGCCTACCGCCCGAACAAGCCGACGGCCATGGTCGTCGTAGCCGACCCGCGCGTGCGTTCCACCGTGACCCGCCATCTGTGGGCACTCGGAGTACGTGACGTGATCGAGGCTTCGTCCATTGCGGAGGCCCGCCCCCGCGTCGGCAGCCCGCGCGACATCTGCGTGGCCGACGTACACCTGCCCGACGGTTCCGGTCTCACCCTGCTCTCCGAGACCCGCGCCGCCGGCTGGCCCAACGGCCTGGCCCTGTCCGCCGCCGATGACATCGGCGCCGTGCGCAACGCCCTCGCGGGCGGAGTGAAGGGCTACGTCGTCACCGGTACGCGGACCAACATCGGGCTCCCCACCCGGCCCGGCGCCGCCCCCATCGGCGCTGCCGCCGCCCGTATGCACCGCCGCCCCCCGGGTGCCCCGAGCCACCCGGGCGGCTACCGGGAGCTCTCCGGCCGCGAGGTCGAGGTCCTGCGCCTCGTCGCGGAGGGCCAGTCCAACAAGGCCATCGGCGTCTCGATGGGCCTGTCCGCCCTGACCGTCAAGTCCCACCTGGCCCGCATCGCCCGCAAGCTGGGCACCGGCGACCGGGCCGGGATGGTCGCCGTCGCACTGCGGACCGGGATCATCCACTAGCAAACCCTCCGGTGAACCCCGGGGAACGTCCGCACCCCTACCGCGCGCCCGTCGACGGAACGTTCCGGCGACGGGCGCGTCGCATCCACGGATACCCTTGACCGGTGACCGACGCCCAAGAGACCGCAGCACACCTGCGCACCACCACCGGGGGCGGCCCTCCGGACGACGAAGCTCCGTCCGATGGGCTGCCGATTCCCTTGCTGGAGCCCCGTGAGGGGATCCCTCCGGTCGTCGCCGACGCGGACGCGCTCGCCCGGGTGGTCGCCGCCTTCGCCGCAGGCACCGGACCCGTCGCCGTCGACGCCGAGCGCGCCTCCGGCTACCGCTACGGCCAGCGCGCCTACCTCGTGCAGCTGCGCCGCGAGGGCGCCGGGTCCGCGCTGATCGACCCGGTGGGCTGCCCCGACCTCTCCGCCCTCGGCGAGGCCCTGTCCGGCACCGAGTGGATCCTGCACGCCGCCACCCAGGACCTGCCGTGCCTGCGCGAAATAGGCATGGTGCCCACCTCCCTCTTCGACACCGAGCTGGCCGGCCGCCTGGCCGGGTTCCCGCGGGTCGGACTCGGCGCGATGGTCGAGAGCGTGCTCGGCTACGCGCTGGAGAAGGGCCACTCCGCCGTCGACTGGTCCACCCGCCCGCTCCCCGAGCCGTGGCTGCGCTACGCCGCCCTGGACGTGGAACTGCTGGTGGACCTGCGGGACGCGCTGGAGAAGGAGCTGGACCGCCAGGGCAAGCTGGAATGGGCCCGGCAGGAGTTCGACGCCATCGCCTCCGCACCGCCCGCACCGCCGCGCAAGGACCCCTGGCGGCGCACCTCGGGCATGCACAAGGTGCGCCGCCGCCGGCAGATGGCGGTCGTACGGGAGCTGTGGGAGTCCCGGGACCGGATCGCGCAGCGCCGTGACGTGTCCCCCGGCAAGGTGCTGGGCGACGCGGCGATCGTCGAGGCCGCCCTGGCCCTCCCCGCGGACGCCCAGGCCCTGTCCGCGCTGCCCGGCTACGGGCAGCGCATGGGCCGGCGCCAGCTGGACCAGTGGATGGCGGCCGTCGACCGGGCGAGGACCCTGCCCGAGAACGCTCTGCCGCAGCCGGGGGCGACCCCGGCCGGTCCGCCCCCGCCGCGCTCCTGGGCCGACAAGGACCCGGCCGCCGCGGCCCGGCTGTCTGCGGCCCGCGCGGCCGTCTCGGAGCTGGCCGAGGGGCTGAACCTGCCCCAGGAGAACCTGATCACCCCGGACACGGTCCGCCGGCTCTGCTGGGAGCCGCCGCAGCGGCTGGAGGCGGAGGCGGTGGCCCAGGCCCTGGCGGGCTACGGGGCACGCCCCTGGCAGATCGAGCAGGTGACCCGGGCCCTGGTCACGGCCCTGGCCGCGACCGCCTGACCCGCACCGACCCAGAAGACCCCCGGCCCGAGGCCGGGGGTCTTCTTGTTACGCGCTCATGACACGGCCAGCCTTTTGAACACGCTCAACGACAGCTAGATTATTGAACATGATCAAAACCGGGTACGCGGCATGGGTGGACGAGTTCGAGGCCGCGAAGGCGCGCCGGGCCGCGCTGGGGGACCCCGACTGGCGCTCGGGGGCGCAGCTGCCCCCCGAACTGGTCCGCAGCATCCAGAAGTTCCAGGTCGGCGAGGACGGAGACGGCTCCGCGCTCCTCGCCAAGGCGGACCGTGCGGGCGATCCCGTGTACGCCGCGGCCGCCCGGCTGTTCGTCGCCGAGGAGCAGAACCACGCCCGGATGCTCGCCCTGCTGCTGGCGGCGGCCGGGGCCGTGGTTCTCGACGGCCACTGGAGCGACGCGGCCTTCGTCCGGGTGCGCCGGCTGCTCGGGCTGAGGGTGGAGCTGCTGGTGCTGATGGTCGCCGAGGTGGTGGCCCTCACGTACTACCGGGCCCTGCGCGACGGCGCCACGGATCCGTCCGCCCGCGAGGTGGCGGGCCGGATCCTGGCGGACGAGCAGCGGCACGTCCCCTTCCACTGCCTGCGCCTGCACGAGGGACTGGCCCGCCTCCCGCGGCCGGCCCGGCGGGCCGTCACGGCCGGCTGGCGCGGACTCGTGGGCTGCGCGGGCCTGCTGGTCGCCGTCGACCACGGCGCGGCCCTGCGCACCCTGGGGACGAGGCGCCGGTCCTTCGTCGCGGAGGTCTTCCGCTCCTCGGCCCCGATGGCCTCGGCGATGGCCGACGGCCCGGCTCACGCGCCCGCCGCGGTGCCCGTGGCAGTGTGACCTTCACCGCTCCTCGGGGAGGGGGTGTGCACATTGGTTACCCGCAAGTAGCATGGGCCGGGTGAGCGGGCGCTCAGCAACACATGCCGAGCACGCCCCCGCGCAGCAGTGCACACCCGCACCTGGAGGAGAGCCAACGTGCCTCGTACCGTCAGGGACGTCGTCTTCGTCGACGGCGTCCGCACCCCGTTCGGCAAGGCGGGCCCGAAGGGCATCTACCACGAGACCCGCGCCGACGACCTCGTCGTGAAGGCGATCCGGGAGCTGCTGCGCCGCAACCCGGACCTGGACCCCGCGAAGATCGACGAGGTCGCCATCGCCGCGACCACGCAGATCGGCGACCAGGGCCTGACGCTGGGCCGCACGGCCGGCATCCTCGCGGGCCTCCCGCAGTCCGTCCCGGGCTACTCCATCGACCGCATGTGCGCCGGCGCGCTGACCGCCGTGACCGCCGTCGCGGGCGGCGTGGCCTTCGGTGCGTACGATGTCGCCCTCGCCGGCGGTGTCGAGCACATGGGCCGCCACCCCATGGGCGAGGGCGTCGACCCGAACCCGCGTTTCGTCTCCGAGAAGCTGGTCGACGAGTCCGCCCTGTTCATGGGCATGACCGCCGAGAACCTGCACGACCGGTACCCGACGATCACCAAGCTCCGCGCCGACGAGTACGCCGTGCGCTCGCAGGAGAAGGCCGCAAAGGCGTACGCCGACGGCAAGATCCAGCAGGACCTGGTGCCGATCTCGGTCCGCAACACCAACGAGGCGGCCGGTGAGACGGGCTGGGGCCTGGTCACCACCGACGAGCCGATGCGCCCGGGCACCACGCTGGAGAACCTGGCCGGCCTGAAGACCCCGTTCCGTACGCACGGCCGGGTCACCGCGGGCAACGCCGCCGGTCTCAACGACGGCGCCACGGCCGCGATCATCGCCTCCGAGGACTTCGCCCGCGAGAACAACCTCCCGGTCAAGATGCGCCTGGTCTCGTACTCCTTCGCGGGTGTCGAGCCGGAGGTCATGGGTTACGGCCCGATCCCGGCGACCGAGAAGGCCCTGGCCCAGGCCGGCCTGACCATCGACGACATCGGCCTCTTCGAGGTCAACGAGGCCTTCGCCGTACAGGTGCTGGCCTTCCTGGAGCACTACGGCATCGCCGACGACGACGCCCGCGTGAACCAGTACGGCGGCGCCATCGCCTTCGGCCACCCGCTCGCCTCCTCGGGCGTGCGCCTGATGACGCAGCTGGCCCGGCAGTTCGAGGAGCAGCCGCACGTCCGCTACGGCCTGACCACCATGTGCGTCGGCTTCGGCATGGGCGCCACGGTCATCTGGGAGAACCCGAACTTCAACGCCGAGGGAGACTCCAAGTGAGCACCACCGCTGAGCTCCTGAAGGGTGCGGCCGAGCTGTTCCCGGACGAGGTCGTCACGTCCGCGCACGTCCGCCACCTGGACCTGCCGTTCGGCGCCGGGCGCTTCGCGCTCATCACGCTGGACAACGGCTTCGACCACACCAAGCCGACCACCTTCGGCCCGCAGTCCCTCGCCAACCTGAACGCGGCGATCGACCAGGTCGAGCAGGAGGCCACCGCCGGCTCCATCGTCGGCGCGGGCATCACCGGCAAGCCGTTCATCTTCGCGGTCGGCGCCGACCTCAAGGGCGTCGAGCTGCTGAAGCAGCACGACGAGGCGCTCGCCATCGGCAAGGGCGGCCACGACGTCTTCAAGCGTCTGGCGGCCCTCGCGGTCCCGACCTTCGCCTACTACAACGGCGCGGCGATGGGCGGCGGCGTCGAGGTCGGTCTGCACTGCACCTACCGCACCGTCTCGAAGGCCATCCCGGCCTTCTCGCTGCCCGAGGTCTTCCTCGGCCTGGTCCCCGGCTGGGGCGGCTGCGCCCTGCTGCCGAACCTGATCGGCGCGGAGCGCGCGATCTCGGTGATCATCGAGAACTCGCTCAACCAGAACCGCCAGCTGGGGGGCAAGCAGGTCTTCGAACTCGGCATCGCCGATGCGATCTTCGAGGGCGCCGACTTCCTGGAGCAGTCCCTCATCTGGACCGCGAACGTCCTCAAGGGCGACACCCAGGTCGTCCGCGCCGAGGTCGAGCGCGGCGAGGCCTGGGACGCGGCCGTGGCCAAGGGCCGCGCCGTCGCGGACTCCAAGGTGCACGGCGCCGCCCCGGCCGCCTACCGGGCGCTGGACATCATCGCCGCGGCCAAGGACGGCGACCTCCAGGCCGGCTTCGACGCCGAGGACACCGCGCTCGCGGACCTCATCATGGGCGGCGAACTGCGCTCCGGCATCTACGCCTTCAACCTGGTCCAGAAGCGCGCCAAGCGGCCGGCCGGTGCCCCGGACAAGTCCCTGGCCCGTCCGGTCACCAAGGTCGGCGTCGTCGGCGCGGGTCTGATGGCCTCCCAGCTGGCGCTGCTCTTCCTGCGCCGCCTGGAAGTGCCGGTGGTCCTCACCGACATCGACCAGGAGCGCGTGGACAAGGGCGTGGGCTACGTCCACGCCGAGATCCAGAAGCTGCTCGGCAAGGGCCGCATCAACCAGGACAAGGCCAACCGCCTGACCGCCCTGGTGACGGGTGTCCTGGACAAGGCCGAGGGCTTCGCGGACGCGGACTTCATCATCGAGGCCGTGTTCGAGGAGATGTCCGTCAAGCAGAAGGTGTTCGCGGAGGTCGAGGCGGTCGCCCCGGCGCACGCGATCCTCGCCACCAACACCTCCTCGCTGTCGGTGTCGGAGATGGCCTCCAAGCTCCAGCACCCGGAGCGCGTGGTCGGCTTCCACTTCTTCAACCCGGTCGCGATCCTCCCGCTGCTGGAGATCGTCCGCGGTGAGCAGACCGACGACGCCTCGCTGGCCACGGCCTTCGGCGTCGCCAAGAAGCTGAAGAAGACCGCGGTCCTCACCAAGGACGCCCCGGCGTTCGTCGTGAACCGCATCCTGACCCGCTTCATGGGCGAGATCCAGAACGTCATCGACGAGGGCACCCCGGTGGCCACCGCCGAGAAGGCCATCGAGCCGCTCGGCCTGCCGATGTCGCCGCTGGTGCTCCTGGAGCTCGTCGGACCGGCGATCGGTCTGCACGTCTCCGAGACCCTGAACCGCGCCTTCCCGGAGCGCTTCACCGTCTCCCCCAACCTGAAGCGTGTCGTCGAGGCCGGCAAGCGCGGCTTCTACGTCTACAACGCCGAGAACGGTTTCAAGCCGGAGCTCGACCCCGAGGTCGCCGCTCTCCTGGTCCAGGGCGACAGCGTCCTGACCGAGGAGCAGGTCCGCGACCGCGTCCTGGACGCGGTGGCGCAGGAGATCGGCCTGATGCTGGAGGAGGGTGTCGTGGCCGAGGCCCAGGACATCGACCTCTGCCTCATCACCGGTGCGGGCTGGCCCTTCCACCTGGGCGGCATCACGCCGTACCTGGACCGCGAGGGCGTCTCGGAGCGCGTGAACGGCAAGAAGTTCCTGGCCCCCGGACTGGCGAGCGTCCCCGCCTAGTCCGGCCCGCAGGCAGGCATTTCGCGTCGGAGCCCGCCCCTTCCCGGGGGCGGGCTCCGGCCATTCGAATACGTGTCTAAGATTCACCCCCATGACGGAAAAGCACGCGCGGCCCAGGCGCCGCCGCCGCATTCTGCGGATCACCCTGCTGCTGGTCGCCGTGCTGATCCTGGGTGCGGCCGGCGCGGGCTGGTGGACGTACAGCCACCTCAACGGGAACATCGACAGCGTCGACCTGGACCAGGCCATCGGCGACAACCGGCCGAAGAAGGTCGTGGCGGGCGCACAGAACGTCCTGGTGCTCGGCTCCGACTCGCGGGCCGGGGCCAACGGCGACCTCGACCACGGCGACGTCAGCGGCGCCCGCTCGGACACCACGATGCTGATGCACATACCCGAGGGCCGGGCCAAGGCCACCGCGATCAGCATCCCCCGCGACACCCTGGTCACCCGGCCCGAGTGCAAGGACGCGGACGGCAAGACGGTGCCGTCGCAGAAGCGGGCCATGTTCAACAGCATCTACGGCCTCGGCGGGCCGGCCTGCGTGGTCAAGACCGTGGAAGAGATGTCCGGCGTCCGCGTGGACCACTTCGTCGAGGTGGACTTCGCCGGCTTCAAGGGCCTGGTGGACGCCCTCGGCGGGGTCACCGTCACCCTGGACAAGCCGATGACCGGGGCCAAGGGCGGCCTCAAGCTGGACGCGGGCACGCACCGGCTGAACGGGGCCGACTCGCTCAAGTTCGTCCGTACGCGCTACGGATACGGCGACGGCAGCGACCTCGGACGCATAGGCCTCCAGCAGCAGTTCATGATGGCCATGCTGTCGGAGATCAAGAACCAGGACGCCCTGGGCAACCCGGCGCGCCTCTACAAGCTCGCCGACGCCGGGACCAAGTCCCTGACGACCGACTCCGACCTCGCCTCGCTCACCGCGCTGTCCGACTTCGCGCAGAGCATGAAGGGCGTGGACCCCGACACCATGCAGACGATCATGCTGCCGGTCGCCTACGACAAGGTGGACCCCAACCGCGTGATCGTCGCGGAGCCGCAGGCCACGCAGCTGTGGGAAGCGCTGCGCAACGACCGCCCGGTCCCCGAGTCGGCGAAGAAGTCCCCGGCCAAGGGCTGACGCCCCCGCCGCCGTGCCGGAGCGGGCCGTACGGGGATCCCCGTACGGCCCGCTCCCGTGTGCGGGGCCGGTCCTAGAACTTGGCGTTGCGGCCCTCGCGGCCCAGCCGGCTGTGGCCGCGGCTGTAGGCGTAGTAGACGACGATGCCGATCGCCATCCAGATGCCGAACCGGATCCAGGTCTCGGCCGGCAGGTTGAGCATCAGCCAGAGCGAGGCCGCGATCGACACGATCGGCAGCACCGGCACCCACGGGGTGCGGAAGGCCCGGTGCAGGTCGGGACGGGTCCTGCGCATGATGATCACGCCGAGGGCGACCACCACGAAGGCGAACAGGGTGCCGATGTTCACCAGTTCGGCGAGCTTCTCCAGGCTGGTGAAGCCCGCGACGACGGCGATGACCACACCGAGCAGGACGGTCGCCCGGTAGGGGGTGCGGTACTTGGGGTGGGTGACGGAGAAGACGCGCGGCAGCAGTCCGTCACGGCTCATCGCGAAGAACACGCGGGTCTGTCCGAGCAGCAGGATCATGCTCACGGTGATCAGGCCGACGGCCGCCCCGAGACTGATGGCACCGGAGAAGAAGGGCTGGTTCACCGATTTGAAGGCTTCGGCCAGTGGCGCGGTCGGTGACATCTCCGTGTACTTCTGCATGCCGGTGACCACCAGCGTCACGGCGACGTAGAGCAGGGTGCAGATGATCAGCGAACCGAGGATGCCGCGCGGCATGTCCCGCTGGGGGTTCTTGGTCTCCTCCGCCGCCGTGGCCACGACGTCGAAGCCGATGAAGGCGAAGAAGATCAGCGAAGCCGCGGTGAAGATGCCCATGACGCCGAAGTTGGTGGGCGCGTAGCCGAACAGCAGCTGGACCAGCGGCGCGTGCAGGCCGCTGCCCGCCGTCTGCGGCTCGGCCGGGGGGATGAACGGCGAATAGTTGTCGGCCTTGACGAAGAACAGGCCCGCGATGATGACCAGCAGCACCACGGTGACCTTGACCGCGACCACGATCGCCGTGATCCGCGCCGAGAGCTTCGTCCCGATGACCAGGACCGCGGTCAGCGCCAGGATGAGCAGGAAGGCCAACAGGTCGAAGGTGCCTCCCGCGTCGGGTCCGGACAGCGCGACGGGCATGTCCCAGCCGAGGTTGGTCTGCATGAGGTGGCGCACGTACCCCGACCAGCCGACCGCCACCACGGCGGTGCCGAGCGCGAATTCGAGCACCAGGTCCCAGCCGATGATCCAGGCGGGCAGTTCACCGATGGACGCGTACGCGAAGGTGTACGCCGAGCCCGCCACCGGCACGGTGGACGCGAACTCCGCGTAGCAGAGCGCCGCGAGGGCGCAGACGATGCCGGCCGCCACGAAGGCGAGGGCCGTGGCGGGCCCGGCGTTGTTCCGGGCGGCGATGCCCGTGAGAACGAAGATGCCGGTGCCGATGATGACGCCGACGCCGAAGACGGTCAGGTCCCAGGCGGAGAGGGATTTGCGGAGCGCGTGCTCCGGCTCCTCGGTGTCCCGGATGGACTGCTCGACCGACTTGGTGCGGAAGGGACTGTTCAGATCCGTACTCACCGACGCACCTCCCAGAAACGGGAACGGGCCGGGAGGCCCACCCCTTCAAGGGTGATCTCCCGGCCCGTCCCGTGCAACTGCGCGTCGGTCCGCCGGCTAGTCGACGGTGGCGGCCTGCTCGCTGTCGTAGCGCCCGTCCAGCTTGGCCACCAGGCCGGTGACCTGGCGGGCGATGTCCGGCGCGGTCAGCCCGATCTCGGCCATGACCTCCTTGCGGGAGGCGTGGTCCAGGAAGCGCTGCGGGATGCCGAAGTCGCGCAGGGGCACGTCGACCCCCGCGTCCCGCAGGGCCTGGGACACGGCCGATCCCACACCGCCGGCGCGGCCGTTGTCCTCGACGGTGACGACCACGCGGTGGCCGTCCGCGAGCGGGGCGAGCGCCTCGTCCACCGGCTTGACCCAACGGGGGTCGACCACGGTGGTGGTGATGCCCTGCTTGTCCAGCAGGTCGGCGATCTCCAGGCACATCGGGGCCAGTGCACCGACCGAGACGAGCAGTACGTCCGGACGGGTGACGTCGGGGCCGGGAGTGCGCAGCACGTCCATGCCGCCGATCCGGCCGACGGCCGGGACGGCCGGGCCGACGACGCCCTTGGAGAAGCGCACGACGGTCGGCGCGTCCTTGACCTCGACGGCCTCGCGCAGCTGGGCGCGCAGCTGCTCGGCGTCGCGCGGCGCCGCGAGGCGCAGACCGGGGACGACCTGGAGGATGGACATGTCCCACATGCCGTTGTGGGAGGCGCCATCGGTACCGGTGATGCCGGCCCGGTCCAGGACGAAGGTGACCCCGCACTTGTGCAGGGCCACGTCCATCAGGACCTGGTCGAAGGCACGGTTGAGGAAGGTCGCGTACACGGCGAAGACCGGGTGGGCGCCGCCGGTGGCCAGCCCGGCCGCCGAGGTGGCGCCGTGCTGCTCGGCGATGCCGACGTCGAAGATCCGGTCCGGGAAGGCGTCCGCGAACTTCTTCAGGCCGACCGGGTGGAGCATGGCCGCGGTGATGCCGACGATGTCCGCCCGGTCGTGGCCGAGCTTGACCATCTCATCGGCGAAGACGGAGGTCCAGCTCGCGGCGTCGGTGGCGACGGGCAGACCGGTGTCGGGGTGGATGACGCCGACCGCGTGGAAACGGTCCGCCTCATGCTCCAGGGCCGGGGTGTAGCCGCGGCCCTTCTGGGTGAGGCAGTGCACGATGACCGGCCCGCTGAAGCGCTTGGCGCGCTGGAGGGCGGATTCCAGGGCCTCGATGTCGTGACCGTCGATGGGGCCGATGTACTTGAGCCCCAGGTCCTCGAACATGCCCTGCGGGGCGATGAAGTCCTTGAGGCCCTTCTTGGCGCCGTGCAGGGTCTCGAAGAGCGGCTTCCCGACGACCGGGGTGCGCTCCAGGATCTCCTTGCCGCGGGCCAGGAAGCGCTCGTAGCCGTCCGTGGTGCGCAGGGTGGCCAGGTGGTTCGCGAGACCGCCGATGGTGGGGCCGTAGGAACGCTCGTTGTCGTTGACGACGATGACCAGCGGGCGGTCCTTGGCGGCGGCGATGTTGTTCAGCGCCTCCCAGGCCATGCCGCCGGTCAGGGCGCCGTCGCCGATGACGGCGGCGACGTGGTGGTCCTCGCGGCCGAGCACCTCGTTGGCCTTGGCGATGCCGTCGGCCCATCCCAGCACGGTGGAGGCGTGCGAGTTCTCGATCACGTCGTGCTCGGACTCGGCGCGCGAGGGGTAGCCGGACAGGCCGCCCTTGGAGCGCAGGTTGCCGAAGTCCTGGCGGCCGGTGAGCAGCTTGTGGACGTAGGCCTGGTGGCCGGTGTCGAAGAGGACCTTGTCCTTGGGCGAGTCGAAGACCCGGTGCAGGGCGATCGTCAGTTCGACCACCCCGAGGTTGGGGCCGAGGTGCCCGCCGGTCTTGGAGACGGCGTCGACGAGGAAGGACCTGATCTCGGCGGCGAGCTGGTCGAGCTCCTCCTGGCTGAGCCGGTCCAGATCGCGCGGTCCCTTGATGCGGGTCAGCAGCACCCGTGCCTCCTTGCAGTTGCTTGCTGGTCTGTCGAGTCTAATGTTCCGCTCGCGGGCACGGTCATCGGGCTGTCCTGAGCGGGTCACACCTTTGTCATACATGTACGCACCCGAGCGAACCCACACATCACATTCGGGCGTAAATCCGCACAGGAGTGCCCATCGATGTACGCACGGATGCCCGGCGCCACACGGAGTGGCACCGGGCACTGTGACCGGTCTTACCGCCGGTCCGCTGCTGCGGAGGGGCGGTCCGGGCGCGCGGTCAGGCGCGTCCGGCCGTCTTCTGCGTCTTGCGGGTGACCGAGTCGATCACCACGGTGGCCAGCAGCACCGCTCCAGTGATCATGTACTGGATCGGGGTCGCAATGCCTTCCAGGGCCAGACCGTACTGGATCGAGGTGATGACCATGACGCCGAGGAGGGCGTTCCAGGTCCGGCCCCGGCCGCCGAAGAGGCTGGTGCCGCCGATGACGGCCGCCGCGATGACGTTCATCAGCAGGTCGCCGGCGCCGGCGCTCTGGTTGGCCGCCGCGATCTTGGAGGCCCAGAAGAGACCGCCGATGGCGGCGAAGGTGCCGGCGATGGCGAAGACCGTGATCCGGACCCGGTTGACGCCGATGCCGGCGCGCCGGGAGGCCTCGACGCTGCCGCCGAGCGCGAAGACCTGGCGGCCGAAGGTGGTGCGCCGCAGGACGAAGTCCGTGGCGACCAGCGCCAGCAGGAAGAGCACCACCGCCAGGGGCAGGCCCTTGTACTGGTTGAACACGATGGCGGGCCCGAAGGTGAACACCGCGAGCAGGCCGGTGCGCAGCAGGATCTCGGTGAGCGGCCTGGAGGGCACCCCGGCGGCCTGGCGGCGGCGCGCGTCGAAGAACGTGGCGAGGAAGTACCCCACCACCGCGATCGCGGCCAGGCCGTAGCCGACGGCCACGTCCGAGAAGAAGTACGTGGTCAGCCGGCCGACGACGCCTTCGGAGTCCAGGTTGATCGTGCCGTTGCTGCCGAGGATCTGCAGCATCGCGCCGGACCAGAAGAGCAGGCCCGACAGGGTGACGGCGAAGGCCGGGGCGCCGATCCGGGCGAAGAAGAAGCCGTGGATCGAGCCGATGAGGGCGCCGCCGGCGACGGCCGCGAGGATGGCCAGCCATTCGTTCATGCCGTGGGTGACGGACAGGACGGCGACGATGGCACCCGAGACGCCGCTGACCGAGCCGACCGAGAGGTCGATCTCGCCGAGCAGCAGCACGAAGATGATGCCCACGGCGATCATGCCGGTGGCGACCATCGTGATCGCGATGTTGGTGAGGTTCTCCGGGGAGAGGAAGTTCGAGTTCAGGCCCTGGAAGATGGACCAGATGATGATCAGGCCGAGGACGACCGGGATCGATCCCAGGTCTCCGGCCTTCATCTTGCGGCCGAACTCGCTCAGGTACCCGGACAGACCCTGCTCGCGGACGAGCAGGCGGGGGTCCACGGCGGGGATGGCGTCCGCCGCGGCGGCCGGGTTGACCACCTCGTGGTCCTCCGCGCCGTCGTTCTTGGCCGCCTTGTGCAGCGGGTCGGCGGCTGGGTTCTCGGTGCTCACTTGCGAGCCTCCCCGGTGCGGGCCGCCCGGCGGGTCACGGCGTTGTCCGTGGCTCCCGTGATGGCGGAGATGATCTCTTCCTGCGAGGTGTCGGCGACGTTGAAGACACCGTTGTTGCGGCCCAGCCGCAGGACCGCCACCTTGTCGGCGACGGCCTTCACATCGGCCATGTTGTGGCTGATGAGGATCACGGCGTGACCGCGCTCGCGCAGCCGCTCGACCAGGTCGAGGACCTGTGCGGTCTGCTCGACGCCGAGGGCGGCGGTGGGCTCGTCGAGGATCACGAGCTGGGGCTCGCCGAGCATGGAACGGGCGATGGCCACGGTCTGGCGCTGACCGCCGGAGAGCGAGGCGATGGGGATCCGGACACTGGGGATCCGGATGGACAGGGTGGTCAGGAGCTCGCGGGCGCGGCGCTCCATCTCCACCTCGTCCAGGATGCCGCGGCGCTTCAGCTCGCGGCCGAGGAAGAGGTTGCCGACGACATCGATGTTGTCGCACAGGGCGAGGTCCTGGTAGACCGTCGCGATGCCCAGGTTCTGGGCGTCGTGGGGCTTGCCGATGGTGACCGGACGGCCCTCCCACTCGATGACTCCGTCATCGATGGGGTGCACGCCGGCGATCGTCTTGACCAGCGTGGACTTGCCGGCGCCGTTGTCGCCGACGAGGGCGACCACTTCACCGGAGTGGATCTCGAGTTCTACGTCGGTCAGGGCCTGAACGGCGCCGAACCGCTTCGAGACCCCTCGCAACGCCAGCACGGGCGCAGCGGACACATGAACCATCTCCTTCGCCGCCTGACCGGCGGGGATGTCGTGCAAAAGAGCAGGAGCGGGGCGGATGGGGGAAAGACCGGGGGATGACGAGAGTGAAACGTTTCTGCCCGGCGCCCCGCGGTGGCGGGGTAAAGGGGGGCGGGGCGCCGGGCAGGCGCGGGGGTCGCCGCGTGCGGCGGCGACGGGGCCTTACTTGAGGCCGAGGGCCGTGCAGGCGGCGGCGTACTTGTCGGTGCAGATCTCGTCGACCGTGTAGACGCCGTCCTTGACGACGGTGTCCTTGATGTTGTTCTTGGTGAGCGAGACGACCGGGATCAGCACGGACGGAACGCCCTTGGCGGTCGGGCTGTCGACCGTGGAGGTGGTGACGCCGGAGACCTTCTCGCCCTTGGCGAGGGCGACGGCCATCTTCGCGGCGGCCTCGGCCTCGGGGGCGTACGGCTTGTAGACGCTCATGAACTGCTCACCGGCGACGATGCGCTGCACACCGGCGAGTTCGGCGTCCTGGCCGGTGACCGGGGGCAGGGTGGACAGGCCGGCGGCCTTGAGGGCGGTGATGATGCCGCCCGCCATGCCGTCGTTGGCCGAGTACACGCCGATGACCTTGTCCTTGCCGAGCGCGGAGAGGGCGGCCGCCATGTTGGTGTTGGCGTTCTCCGGCTTCCACTCGACGGTGTCGTACTCCTTGCCGATGTTCACCTTGCCGTCGAGGACGGAGTGCGCGCCGGACTTGAACAGCTTGGCGTTCGGGTCGGTGACCGAGCCGTTCATCATGACGATCTGGCCGTCCTTGGCCTTGTCGCCCAGCGCCTCCAGCAGCGCCTTGCCCTGGACCTTGCCGACCTCTTCGTTGTCGAAGGAGGTGTAGGCGTCGATCGGGCCCTCGGCCAGACGGTCGTAGGCGACGACCGGGATACCGGCGTCCTTGGCCCTCTTGACCGCGCCCGCGATCGCCTTCGAGTCCACCGCGTCGACGATGAGGACGTCCACCTTGTTGGTGATCATCGTGTCGACCTGGGAGTTCTGCGTGGTGGCGTCCTGCTTGGCGTTGGCGTAGACCACTTCGCCCTTGCCGCCGGTGAGTTCGGCGACCTTCTTCTCGATGAGCGGCTTGTCGAACTTCTCGTAGCGCGCGGTCTGGTTCTCCGGCAGGAGCAGCCCGACCTTGATCGCGTCACCCTTGGCGGCGCCGGATTCCTTGGTCTTGTCTCCGGCCTCCTTCGCACTGCCACAGGCGGCGAGGGAAACGGCCATGGCACCGGCGGCGACGGCTACGGCGGCTCTACGCATACGCGTGTTCATTACTTGAACCTCCCTGACGAGGCCGCAACGCTGCGGCCGAGGTGGATGTGAGTCAACCCCGGCCGCGTTTTGCCGTCAAGGAGTGAATCCTTAACGAGATGACAACGGTGCCATCCGTTATCTATCTGAAGACAAGACGGCTGGTGCTCGCACTCCACTTCCATGGTCCGACAAAAGAGTCGAATCGCCCATCTCGCTGAGTACGAGGGCCAGCGCCCCCAGCACCTCCGCCCGTCCGCCCAGGGAGCCCGTGAGCACCGACAGCTGGCGGGCCGCACTGGGGATCGCGTACCTCCCCACGGATTCACGGATGGGAGCCAGGACGAGTTCACCCGCGTCCGCGAGCGAGCCGCCCAGGACCACCCGGCTCGGGTTCAGGAGGTTGCACAGACTGGCCACGCCGCTGCCGATGTGGCGGCCCACGTCGGTGATCACCCGGCGGCAGCCCGGGTCCCCGCCGCGGGCCAGCTCGACCACCCGCTCCATCGTCAACTCCGGGCCGTGCGTGCCCTGGAGGAGGGGCAGGACGTACCGCGCGGCGGCGAAGGTCTCCAGGCAGCCGCGGTTGCCGCAGCGGCAGACCGGGCCGGACTCGTCCAGCGTGATGTGCCCGATCTCGCCTGCCGTACCGCCCGGTCCCCGGTAGATCTGGCCGTTGATGACGAGGCCCGCGCCGACGCCGCTGGCCACCTTGATGTAGGCCAGGTCCTTCACTCCCCGGCCGCTCCCCCATACGAGTTCACCGAGGGCGCCGAGGTTCGCGTCGTTGTCCACGTAGACGGGCACCCCGAGGCGCTGTGAGAGCTCCTGGCGGGGGTTGATGCCCGCCCACCCCGGCAGGATGGCGGTGGAGCCCAGGGTCCCGGACTCCACGTCGATGGGGCCGGGGACACCGAGGCCGACGCCGATGACCTTGTCCAGGCCCACCCCTGTGCCCGCGATCAGCCGTCCCACCAGGGCTTCGGCCCGGTCGAAGCCCTCCGCCCAGGAGGCGTCCACGTCCAGCGGCTCGGACTCCTCGGCCAGTACCTGGTGGGCGAGGTTGCCGACGGCGACCCGCAGGTGGGTGTGGCCGAAGTCGACGCCGATCACGATGCCCGCGTCGCCGCTGAGGGAGACGCTGCGCGCACGACGGCCGCCCGCCGAGGTGTCGGTGACCTCGACGGTCCCGGCGTCCTTGAGCTCACGGACGATGTTGGAGACCGTGGCCGCCGAAAGTCCGGTGGCGCGGGCGATCTCCGCCTGGGTCAGCGAACCCGCGAGCCGCACCGCCCGCACGACCCGTTCGAGGTTCGCCCGATGCAGCGAGGACTGCGATCCGGGAGTCTGCACGACTCATCCACTCCTGCCCATAAGCGACGGCCAGCCGTCGCCCCCCGGCCGGGCCGTCGCGGCTGCACACTCCGAGACCCCGGCGTCTCTCCAACTTGTGAACCTTAAGTCGAGCCTTTGGCCCTCCACACGTCAAGAGGCTGACACAGCACGAAAGGGACACTACCGACCATAAGAGGGGAGATACCCCCCGGGGAGATCGTGTTACGGTCGCTGAGGCGCCGGTCCTCTGCGGCCTTTCCGGCCGGACCGGGCGCCCCGAGATGTCGGCGCTACGCAAGGAGGTGTTCGGGATGAGTCCCGATCGAAGTCTTTGCAGCGCCCTCGCCGGCTGACCCGTACGTCTGCCGACCCGGCGATCGGCTGACCCGGTGATCCACCGGTCCAGGTGATCGGCTGCCCCTTCCCGCGCTGCGCACGGCCGCGGCAGAACGCCGTCTCGTGCCGCGCCGTGCCGGTGGGGTCCACCCCTTCCTTCCGCATGTCCGGCGCCCTCGCCCGGCCTGCGTCACCCATGCCCTCGGCGTGCCTTCCGGCCTTCCGTGCCGTTCCGCGCCGACCCGTGATCACTCCACGTGACCGTGCGGCTGCGCTGCCCGGACGCCGTGGAGGGAGGTATTCGTCATGACCATCCTCACCCCCCGTACCCCCACCCCGCTCGCACCGCCGGGCTGCGGCCGTCGCGAGCGCAAGGCCGCCGAGCTGGAGGCCCGTACCCGGCTCGTCGCCGCGCGCCTCGCCGGGATCAGCGCCCGCCCGGCCGTCCTCGCCCTGCAGGACGTGGACACCTCGCCGAACGGCCTCACCCACGCCGAGGCCGCGCTGCGCCTGGAGCGGCACGGCCGCAACGTCGTCGCCCAGGAGCGCGCCCCGCTCTGGTTCGTCCAGCTGGGGAAGGCGTTCTGGAACCCGTTCATCGGCGTCCTCGTCTTCCTGGCCGCCGTCATGTACGGGCAGGACCCCACAGACCCGGGCGTCGTCATCCTCTCCGTGATGGTGGGGGTCAGCGGGCTGCTGCGCTTCTGGCAGGAGTTCCGGTCCGGCCGCGCCGCGGACGCGCTGAAGAAGCTCGTCACCACGACCTGCGCGGTGCAGCGGCGGGCCGGCAGCGGCTCCGCCCCCACCACCTTCGAGGTCCCCATGGACCAGGTGGTCCCGGGCGACCTGGTGAAACTGGCCGCGGGCGACCTGATCCCGGCCGACCTGCGCCTGATCGCCTCCAAGGACCTGATGGTCGGCCAGGCCGCCCTGTCCGGCGAGTCGCTGCCGGTCGCCAAGGCCGACACCCGTGTGGAGGACCTCGGCCGGCCGCGCGGCGCGGACCCGGCGGAGGCCGGCGGCCTCGGCCGGCCGGAGGGCCCGGACCCCGTGGAGGCCGACAACCTCTGCCTCATGGGGACCTCGGTCACCTCCGGCACCGCCACCGGGGTCGTGGTCGCCACCGGCGCCGACACCTGGTTCGGCTCCATGGCCGGCTCGCTGGTCGGCGAGCGCCCGCCGACCAGCTTCGACAACGGCGTGCGCAAGGTCAGCTTCCTGCTGATCCGCTTCATGCTCGTCATGGTCCCGGTCGTCTTCGCGGTCAACGGCCTCACCAAGGGCGACTGGGACGAGGCCTTCCTCTTCGGCATCGCCGTCGCGGTCGGTCTGACCCCCGAGATGCTGCCCATGGTCGTCTCCGCCAACCTGGCGCGCGGCGCCGTCGCCATGTCCCGGCGCAAGGTGGTCGTCAAGCGGCTCGACGCCATCCAGAACCTGGGCGCGATGGACGTGCTCTGCACCGACAAGACCGGCACCCTCACCGAGGACCGCATCGTCCTGGACCGCTACCTGGACGTCCACGGCGACGAGGACGGCGAGGTCCTCGAGTACGGCTACCTCAACGCGCACTTCCAGACGGGTCTGCGCAACCTCATGGACCAGGCGGTCATCGACCGCGTCGACGAGGCCGAGGAGGTTGTCGTCGACGCACGGTTCTCGATGGTCGACGAGATCCCCTTCGACTTCGCCCGGCGGCGCATGTCCGTCGTCCTGAGCCGCAACTCCCTCACGGCCGGTCCCGGCCGCGCCGAGCACATCATGATCACCAAGGGTGCCGTCGAGGAGGTCCTGGACCTGTGCACCCACATGACGGACCGCGGTGAGAAGGTCGAGCTGACCGCGCAGCTGCGCCGCCGTGTCACCCGGACCGCCGAGGAGAACAGCCGCCGGGGCCTGCGCGTCCTCGCCGTGGCCACCCGTACGGTCGCCGGCCCCCGGGACACCTACACGGTCGCCGACGAGGACCGCCTGACCCTGGTCGGCTTCCTCACCTTCCTCGACCCGCCGAAGGCGGACGCCGCCCGGGCCCTCCAGGGCCTGGCCGACAAGGGCATCACCGTGAAGGTCGTCACCGGCGACAACGAGCTCGTCGCGGCCCGGGTGTGCGCGGACGTCGGCATCGCCGTGGGCCAGGTGGTCACGGGCCCCGCGACCGACGGCCTCGACGACGCGGCGCTGCGCGCGCTGGCCGCCCGTACGACGGTCTTCGCCAAGGTCAACCCGGTGCAGAAGGCCCGTATCGTGCGGGCCCTGCAGGCGGAGGGGCACACCGTCGGCTTCCTCGGGGACGGCATCAACGACGCGGCCGCGCTGCGCGGCGCGGACGTCGGCATCTCGGTGGACACCGCCGTCGACATCGCCAAGGAGTCCGCGGACATCATCCTGCTGGAGAAGGACCTGACCGTCCTGGAACAGGGCGTCGTCCAGGGCCGGACCACCTTCGGCAACACGATGAAGTACATCAAGATGACGGCGTCGTCCAACTTCGGCAACGTCTTCTCGGTGCTGGTGGCGAGCGCCTTCCTCCCCTTCCAGCCGATGCTCGCGATCATGCTGCTCCTGCAGAACCTGGTCTACGACATCTCACAGCTCGCCACGCCGTGGGACCGGATGGACGAGGAGTACCTGCGCACGCCCCGCAACTGGGACGCCAAGGGCATCTTCCGCTTCATGGTCACCATCGGACCCGTCAGCTCCGTGTTCGACATCTCGATGTTCCTGATCATGTGGAACGTGTTCGGTGCCGACAGCGAGGCCCACCAGGCCCTCTTCCAGTCGGGCTGGTTCATCGAGGGCCTGCTCTCCCAGACCCTGATCGTCCACATGATCCGCACCCGGAAGATCCCCTTCATCCAGTCCCGCGCCTCCTGGCCGGTGATGGTGATGACCGTCCTCGCGGTGCTGACCGGGCTCTACCTGCCCTTCTCGCCGCTGGCCCCCTCGCTGGGCTTCACGGCCCTGCCGGCGAGCTATTTCCCGTGGCTGATCGGCGTGCTGCTCGCGTACTGCACGCTCACCCAGCTCGTGAAGACCTGGTACGTCCGCAGGTTCGACAGCTGGCTCTGAGAGCCGCTCAGGGGCTGCGGACCCGGCCTGGCCTCGGGCACCCCTACTTCAGGGTGGCCGAGGTCAGGCCGGCCTGGATCTGGCGCTGGAAGGAGAGGTACACCGCGAGCATCGGGATGATCGCGATGGTGGCTCCGGCGAACAGCACCGGCAGGTCCGTCTCGTAGCCCATCTGGTACTGGAGCTGGATCAGCCCCTGGGTGAGCATGTAGCGCTCGGGGTCCCCGCTCGTCTGCGGCTGCATGAGCACGGCGGGCAGGATGTACTGGTTCCACTGGCCCAGCACGTTGAAGATCCCGACGCTGATCAGGCCCGGCTTGGCCATGGGCAGCATCACCTGGAAGAAGATCCGGGTGTCGGAGGCCCCGTCGATGACCGCGGCCTCGTGGATCGCCGTGGGCAGCGTCCGGAAGAAGGAGTGCATGAAGAAGACGGTGAACGGCATCGAATAGGCGACGTACACCAGGATCAGGCCCTGGTAGGTGTTCAGCATGTCGAAGCGCTTGACCATGAAGAACAGCGGCACGAGCGCCAGGAACACGGGGAACATCGCCCCGCCGACGAAGAAGTAGTAGATGACCCGGTTGCCCGTGAAGGGGTAGCGGGCCAGCACGTACGCGGCCATCGAGCCGAACAGCATGGTCAGCGGGACGGAGAACACCAGCACGATCAGCGTGTTGGCGAAGTAGCCTCCGATGCCCTTCTCCCAGGCCCGTCCGAAGGCGTCGAAGTGCCAGTTCGAGGGCCAGCTCAGGGCCGAGCCGCCGATCTGCGCGTCGGTCTTGAAGGAACCGAGGGCGAGCCAGATCAGGGGCAGCACGATCATGATCGCCCAGAGGACGAGGAAGCCGTGCGAGAAGACGTTGAGGACCACGCCCTCGGAGCTGCGCCGGCCCCGTTCCCCGGACCGGCCGGGTGCGCCGGATTTCTCCGCGTCCGATCCGCCGGGAACCTTGGTCACTGTGGGCGCTGCAGTCATCGTGGAACTCCGCTCAGAACTCGATGCGCTCGCGGCGGGTGGCACGCAGCGTGATGACGGAGAGGATCATGGTCAGGGCGAGCATGACCACGCCCATGGCGCAGGCGTAGCCGCTCTTGCCGAAGTACAGGAAGTTGCGCATCAGCACCGTCGACATGACCTCGCTGTGGTGGTCGGGCCCGCCGCCGAACTGCCCCGACGTCATGGTCGACACCAGGACGAACATGTCCATCGCGGCGATGCCCAGGTAGACCGCGGACGTCTGCACAGAATCCCACAGCAGGGGCAGCGTGACCTTGAAGAAGGTCTGCGCGCGCCCGGCGCCGTCGAGCAGGGCTGCCTCGTAGATGTCCTTCGGTACGGACTGCATGGCGGCGGAGAACAGGACGAGGTAGAAGCCGACGCCGTGCCAGACGACCACGAACAGCAGGCACCACAGGACGAAGCCGGGCTCGTTGAGCCATTCGATCGGGTGCTGCGGGTCGACCAGGCCGGCCTTGACGAGGAAGCCGTTGAGCAGGCCGCCCTCGTCGCTGCGGTAGATGGCGCCGAAGAGGACGGCGAGGATGGCCAGGGAGAGGACCTGGGGGAAGAAGTAGACGACCTTGTAGAAGCGGGAGCCGCTGACGCCCTGCACCCCGCCGGCCCCGCTGCGCCCTCCCGCGTTCACCATGAAGGCGAAGAAGAGGGCGAGCAGGATGGTGATCACCGGGACGAACACCAGGAGCAGCAGGTTGTGCCAGAGCGCGCCACGGAAGACCTCGTCCTGCAGCAACGTCGCGTAGTTGTCCAGGCCGACGAAATCGAACGTCGGTGACTGGCCCGACCAGTTGGTGAAGGAGTAGCCGAACGTCTGCACATACGGCCAGATGACGAAGGTGAGGTAGAGCGCGAGTGGCGCGATGAGGAATCCGGCGATGAAACCGTTCTTCCTCTTCCCCTGGGCTGCGTGGCTCATGGTGTCCGTCCCTGGTCTTGCCGGGTGGCCGGTGGGCGCGGTGTCAGCTGCGGCGGTTGTTCTTGGCGTTCGGGTCCTTGGCCGCCTTGTCTACCGCAGCCTGCGCCCTCCTGATCCATTCCTTCGGCTGGATCCGCTGGGCCATCAGCTCATTGGACGCGTTCTGGATCTCCGTGTCCATCTCGCTGTACCAGTCGGGGTAGCGGTAGCTGAAGGTGTTGGTCCCGGCGGCCTTGAGCGCATCGACCGCCGACTGGGTGCCCGGCCGCAGCTTGACGCTCGGGTCCACGCCGTCCTTGACGACGGTGAGCGAGTTGGCCTGCTGGGCGAAGATCGTGGACCATTCGCGGGACAGCATCGAGCGGAGGAACTCCAGGCCCGCGGCCTTGTTGGCGGCCTTCTCCGGGACGATGAAGGGCTCGTCGACACCGGCCCGGATGGCCTCGAAGGGCAGCTTGCTGCCGGCGAGCAGCGGTACCGGCAGGAACTTCATGTCGAAGTCCGCCGGGGTCTGCTTGAGCTGCTCGTTCTCCAGCCAGGAGCCGCAGGGGATGAAGGCCGCCTTGTACTCGTTCCAGGCGGTCTGCGACTCCGTGTGGGTGAGGCCGTTGGTGCCCGGCAGCAGCAGGCCCTTCTCGACGACCTCGTAGACCGCCTCGACCGCGGCGAGGGCGGCCGGATTGCCCTCGAAGGCGTTGGGTTCGAGGTGGTCGATCGCCTTGAGTGCGTCCAGGCCGCCCTTCTTGGCGATCAGGTCCATGATGACGACGTTGATGTAGTACGGATGCTTGCCCTGGTGGGCGAGGCCGCCGAGGCCGGCTTCCTTGGCCTTGGTGCAGACGGCCAGGAACTCGTCCCAGGTCTTCGGCGGGGCCCAGCCCTTCTCCTTGAAGAGCTTGCCGGAATACCAGAAGCCGGAGACGGCGTAGACGTACTTCAGGGTGACGAACTTGCCCCCCTGGTTGCCCTGGTCGACGGCCCCGTCGACCAGGGTGTCGCGGACCTTCTTGGCCGGGTCGTCGAGCGAGGGCGCGTCGAGGACGGCGGTGAGGTCGGCGAGCTGGCCGCTCTTGGCGAGCACGTCCAGCGGGATCTTCTGGGCGCCGGAGTCGTCGACGACGTCCGGGGGGTTGCCTCCGTTGAAGCGAGGCTGGAGCTTGGCCGTGATCTCCTGGGTGCCGAGGTGGGTACTGGTGGTGCCCCACTTCTTGTCGAAGGCGGCCTCCCAGGCCTTCGCGTAGTCGTCCCCGAATCCGCCCTTGAAGACGACGACGTCCAGCTTGCTGCCCTTGGCGACGCCGAAGGGGTTCTCCTTGGTCACCACACCCTTGTCGGGCCCCTTCGTGGAGTTCTCCTCGCCGCCCGAGGCGCACGCGGACAGGAAGCTCATCGTCGGCACGGTGATGAGGCCGAGTGCCGCGGAACGCTTGATCAGGTCACGGCGGCCGAGGCCCGCGCCGTTGCTGTGCTCGCCGTGGGCGGAGGTGGATCCCATGCTCAAGTCCTCGCCTTCGTCAGGAGTGTGAAGGAGAAGGGAATCCCTGGCAGTTGCCGCCCGTGCGGGCAACACCGCAGGTCCCCGCTCTCCCCCCGGCCCGGGGCCGCTCGTTCCGCGGCGATCCGGACGGGCACAGGTATAGTCCACTTCAGCTCGTGTGAGCAAGATCATGCACAAGGATGACCGCCAGCTTTTCCGAGTTGAGACCTGCCCGTCACCTGGGACCGCCACCGCGAAAAGCGAAAGGGCCGTACCCCCTTAACGGGGATACGGCCCTTTGGTGCCGAACGGCTCGGAGCCGGGCGGGACCTAGCCGCGGATGAGGTTCCGCAGGACGTACTGCATGATGCCGCCGTTGCGGTAGTAGTCCGCCTCACCCGGCGTGTCGATGCGGACGACCGCGTCGAACTCGACACCGGTGTCGGTGGTCACCTTGACCGTGCGCGGGGTGGTGCCGTCGTTCAGCTGCTCCACACCGGTGAAGGCGAAGGTCTCCTCGCCGGTCAGGCCCAGGGAGGCGGCCGAGGCGCCCTCCGGGAACTGGAGCGGCAGGACGCCCATGCCGATCAGGTTCGAGCGGTGGATGCGCTCGTAGGACTCGGCGATGACGGCCTTGACGCCGAGCAGCGCGGTGCCCTTGGCGGCCCAGTCGCGGGAGGAGCCGGAGCCGTACTCCTTGCCCGCCAGGATGACCAGCGGGATGCCGGCGGCCTGGTAGTTCTGCGAGGCGTCGTAGATGAAGGAGACCGGCGCGCCGTCGACGGTGAAGTCGCGGGTGAAGCCGCCCTCGGTGCCCGGCGCGATCTGGTTGCGCAGGCGGATGTTGGCGAACGTACCGCGGATCATGACCTCGTGGTTGCCGCGGCGGGAACCGTACGAGTTGAAGTCGCGGCGCTCGACACCGTGCTCGGTGAGGTACTTGCCGGCCGGGGTGTCGGCCTTGATCGCACCGGCCGGGGAGATGTGGTCGGTGGTGACCGAGTCGCCCAGCTTCGCCAGCACGCGGGCGCCGGCGATGTCGGAGACCGGGGTGGTCTCCATCGTCATGCCCTCGAAGTAAGGGGGCTTGCGGACGTAGGTGGACTGCGGGTCCCACTCGAACGTGTTGCCGGTCGGGATCGACAGCGCCTGCCACTGGGCGTCGCCCGCGAAGACGTCCTGGTACGACTTGTTGAACATGTCCTCGCCGATGGCGTTCGCCACGACGTCGTTGACCTCGGCCTCGGAGGGCCAGATGTCCTTGAGGAAGACCGGGTTGCCCTCGGTGTCGGTGCCGATGGCGTCCTGGGTGACGTCCACCTTCATGGAGCCCGCGATGGCGTACGCGACGACCAGCGGCGGGGAGGCCAGGTAGTTCATCTTCACATCGGGGTTGATGCGACCCTCGAAGTTGCGGTTGCCCGAGAGGACCGAGGTGACCGCGAGGTCGTGCTCGTTGATCGCCTTCGAGATCTCCTCGTCCAGCGGACCGGAGTTGCCGATGCAGGTGGTGCAGCCGTACCCGACGAGGTTGAAGCCCATCTTGTCGAGGTACGGGGTCAGGCCGGCCTTGTCGAAGTAGTCGGTGACGACCTTCGAGCCCGGCGCCAGGGTGGTCTTGACCCACGGCTTGCGGGTCAGGCCCTTCTCCACCGCCTTCTTGGCCACGAGCGCCGCGGCGACCATGACGTAGGGGTTCGAGGTGTTGGTGCAGGAGGTGATCGCGGCGACGGTGACGGCGCCGTGGTCGATCTCGAAGGACGAGCCGTCGGCCAGGGTGACCAGGGTGGGCTTGGACGGGGCGCCGTCCGGGTGGTTCGCCGGGGCGTCGGAGGCCGGGAAGGACTCCTTGCCCGCCTCGTCCACGTCGTCGACGTAGTTGCGCACGTCCTGCGCGAACTGCTGGGAGGCGTTGGCGAGGACGATGCGGTCCTGCGGGCGCTTCGGGCCGGCGATGGAGGGGACGACCGTGGAGAGGTCGAGCTCCAGCTTCTCGGAGAAGTCGGGCTCGGCGGCCGGGTCCAGCCAGAGGCCCTGCTCCTTGGCGTACGCCTCGACGAGCGCGACCTGCTGGGCGTCGCGGCCGGTCAGGCGCAGGTACTTCAGGGTCTCGTCGTCGATCGGGAAGATCGCGGCGGTGGAGCCGAACTCCGGCGACATGTTGCCGATGGTGGCGCGGTTCGCGAGGGAGGTGGCGGAGACGCCCTCACCGTAGAACTCGACGAACTTGCCGACGACGCCGTGCTTGCGGAGCATCTCGGTGATGGTCAGCACGAGGTCGGTGGCGGTGGTGCCGGTCGGCAGCTCGCCGGTCAGCTTGAAGCCCACGACGCGCGGGATCAGCATGGAGACCGGCTGGCCGAGCATCGCGGCCTCGGCCTCGATGCCGCCGACGCCCCAGCCCAGCACGCCCAGGCCGTTGACCATGGTGGTGTGCGAGTCCGTGCCGACGAGGGTGTCGGGGTAGGCCTGGCCGTTCCGGACCATGACCGTGCGGGCCAGGTGCTCGATGTTGACCTGGTGCACGATGCCGGTGCCCGGGGGGACGACCTTGAACTCGTCGAAGGCGGTCTGGCCCCAGCGCAGGAACTGGTAGCGCTCCTTGTTGCGGCCGTACTCCAGCTCCACGTTCTGGGCGAACGCGTCGTGGGTGCCGAACTTGTCGGCGATGACCGAGTGGTCGATGACCAGCTCGGCCGGAGCCAGCGGGTTGATCTTCGACGGGTCGCCGCCGAGGGCCTTCACGGCCTCGCGCATGGTGGCGAGGTCCACGACACAGGGCACACCGGTGAAGTCCTGCATGATCACGCGAGCCGGCGTGAACTGGATCTCCTCGCTGGGCTGGGCCTGCGAGTCCCAGTTGCCGAGCGACCGGATGTGGTCGGCGGTGATGTTCGCGCCATCCTCGGTGCGGAGCAGGTTCTCCAGAAGCACCTTCAGGCTGTAGGGAAGGCGGGCGGAGCCCTCAACCTTGTCCAGCCGGAAGATCTCGTACGACTCGTCGCCCACCTGCAGCGTGCTGCGGGCGTCGAAGCTGTTCGCCGACACGACAGTCTCCTTCATGCATGAATTCGCGCGTATTTACCGCATCCTGCCGCCACGCCCCTTGGCCAATCCGCTGAGGTAAGGCTAAGTTAGGTAACCCTTACCAGCGGGGGCGGCTGCGGTACGCCTTCGGCAGATATCTCGATGTCGAGATAACTCTAGTACATGTCCGGGTGCGGGGACGAGGTGCGCACCCGCATCCGCCCCGCCGGACGGCGGGGCGGCCGCTTCAGCCTGCCCGGATTCCGCCCGCGGGGCGACTCCGCGGCCCCGCACCGGCGCCGGGCGGCAGCCGGCCCGGCTGCACTATTGAACGCGTTCAGGTTCTCTGTCAGGATGCGTCCTGCTGCCCTCCGGGGGCGGCTGGACGAAAGGACGCCGGCCATGACGAGCTCGCTTCTCCGACCGTGGGGCCGCGGCCGCACGCTCACCACGGGGGCCGGCGCCGCTGACGGGCCGGCCGCCGGGCGGGCGCAGGCCGCGGGGAGCACCGCGCCGACCCGGATCCTGGACTGGCGGCAGCCGCGCGTCGCCGCCCTCGTACGCGGCCTCGACGGCGCAGCTCCGTCCGCCGGCGACCCGGCGGACCCCGCCCGGCAGATCGAGGCCCTGCACCGGGCCCACCGGTGGATCTCCGCGAACGTGCGGCCGGTCTACTCGGTGCAGGACGAACGGCCGGTGTCGCAGGTGCTGCGCCTGGGCCGGGGGTCGTGCAGCCAGCGGCTGGCCGTACTGGAGTCGGTCGCGCGGGCCTCCGGCGTGGCCACGCGGGTGCGCGGCCTGCTGGTGGACGGCACGTTCTGGTACCCGCGCTTCCCGCACCTGCGCCGGATCGTGCCGGACCAGGTGCTGCTGGCCTGGCCGGAGTTCCGCCTGGGCGACCCCTCCGCCCCCGGCGGCCCGGCTCCGGCCTGGCTCACGGTCTCGGAACTCCTCGGCGGGCTGCGCCCGGCGGACACCGGTGGCCGCGGCGGCTTCACCAACGCCGGGCCGGAGACCCTTTTCGAAGCGCTGTCCAGGACGGCGATCGACTGGGACGCGGCGCCGGGGGCCTGTCCGGTCGCGGGTCCCGGAGCGGGCGGGGGCCCGGGCGGGGGCACTGGCGCGGGCCCGGGCGCGGGTTCTGCCGGCCCGGCCTGCGACCTCTCCGCGTTCGTCCTGGCGGACCTCGGCCACCACGACTCGCGCGACGAGCTCTTCACCCGGCACGGCCAGACCCTGTGCGGGATGGCCCGGCTGTTCGCGGAACCCGTCCTGGGCCGCCGGGCGGCGGGCGCGGCGTAGGGGCAGGGCCTTCAGGGCGTACGGGCCGCCCCCGGCTCCCCGGAGGGCGCGGCGCCCAGCGGCAGCAGCTGGGGGCGCTTCGCGGTGCGGCCGTCGCCGGAGGAGCGGCCGCGCAGCCGGCGCCCCAGCCAGGGGCCGAGGAAGCCGGCCGCCCAGCGCAGTTCGGCGGCCACCGCCGACCGGGTCGCGGGGGCGGGCGGCAGGGGCAGCGCCAGGGTCCAGCTGTCGTCGCTGCCGGGCAGGCCGAGGGCGTGGGCAAGGGCGGCGGCGATCCGTTCGTGGCCGAGCGGGCTGGCGTGGAGCCGGTCCTCGGTCCACATGCGCGGGTCGGTCACCGCCTCGGGCAGGGCGGTCTCGGCGACGGTGACCCCGTGGCGGGCGGCCGCGGCGCGGATGCGGTCGTTGAGGTCGGCCACGCGGGGGCCGACGGGCCGGGCCAGGGGCACGATCCTGCTCAGGTCGGGGAAGGTCACGGTCAGCACGTGCGCCCCGGCGCCCGTGAGCGCGGCGAACATCTCCTCCAGGTGACCGGCGGTCTCCGCCGCGTCGAACCGGGGCCGGAGCATATCGTTGACCCCGGCCACGACCGTGGCCAGGTCGGGGCGCAGGGCCAGCGCGGGGCCGAGCTGGCCGGAGCGGACCTGGCCGGCGAGACGCCCCCGGACGGCCAGGTTGGCGTACTGGAGGCCGGGTTCGACCGCCGCGAGGTGTGCGGCGAACCGGTCGGCGAAGCCGCGCAGGCCCGCGGTGTCGTCCCCGTCGCCTATTCCTTCGGTCTGGCTGTCGCCCAGGGCGACGTAGCGCAGGTATCCACGGTTGTGCTCACCGTTCGGCACGGTTCGTCTGCCTTTCCCTGAGGATGGCCGCGCTCCGGCGGCACCAGTCCCGGTGGCCCTGCTCGAAGGCCAGGCCGCGCAGGCAGGTGAGGTACCCGCCGATCCGCTCGCCCCGGAGCAGGAACTCCTCCTCGTCCATGCCGCCGCGCATCCGGCGCGCGATCTTGCCGAGGAGCTCGATCTTGGCGTCGGCCGCGGCCGCCCGCTCTTCGAGCTGTGCGATCACCGGCGCGGTGCCGATCCGGTCCGCGGTCTGGACCTTGACGAGGAGGTCGTCACGGATGACCAGGGGCTTCGAGGCGGCCGCGGCGAATTCCTCCAGCTCGGCGATGCCCGCGTCGGTGACGTGGAACAGGCGCTTGTTGGGCCGGGTCTCCTGGACCACCTGGCGGCCCTCGACCAGCCCGTCCCGCTCCAGCTTGGCCAGTTCGGCGTACAGCTGCTGGGGCAGGGCGTGCCAGAAGTTCGCGACGCCGATGCCGAAGGACTTCGCCAGTTCGTATCCGCTGTACTCGCCGTCCAGCAGCGCCGCCAGTACGGCATGTCGCAGGGCCATCGCAGCCGCCCATTCCCTTTCGTCGTCCGTCCCGGCATCATACTCATGAAAGTGACTAGTCACATTCTTGACTATGAGGAGGATCGGTCATGGAGACTGCCGAACGCTTCCGCGCCGCCGTGGAGAACCGCGATCTCGCCGCCCTGGAAGACCTGTTCACCGAGGACATCCGGCTCTACAGCCCGGTGAAGTTCACCCCGTTCGAAGGGCGGCCCATGGTGCTGGGGCTCTTCGGGGTCCTGCTGCGGGTCTTCGAGGACCTCCGCTACGTGGGCCGCTTCGAGGGCACGGCCGAGACGAGCACCGACGGCAAGGAGGCCCCTGGGGTGGTCCTGCCCTTCCGGGCCACGGTGGGCGGCAAGCAGATCCACGGCATCGACCTGCTCCAGTTCGACGAGGCGGGCAGGGTCAAGGAGTTCACCGTGATGGTCCGCCCGCAGTCCGCCGTGCAGGCGCTGGGCCAGGCGGTCCTCGCCGGCCTCGTCGCCGACGGCCTCGTCCCGGATGCCCCGTAGCGGACGTTGACGTAGCGGACGTGCCGTGGAGGGCACTGCGCAGCGGACGTGCAGCCGGTCGGGCCGCTGCGGGCGGGGGACCGGGGGCAGTGCGCGGCAGTCGGGCGGCGGCGGGTCGGCCGGCTGCCGTACGCGGCGCACGTACCGCGCCGGGGGCGACTGGGGCGCCAGGTGGGGCAGATGCCGGGAATTTACGCTATGCGGCCTTACCGCCGGAGAGGGCTGCGTTTGCGCACCGGGCGGCAGATGCCCGCGCAAACCATCACAACTACCCCATCCAGCCCAGGAAGCACTCCCGCCACCCCTCCCACACCGGTCCACGGAGGGGGCAGCGGCACCTCATTCACCTGCTCGGCCCACTCCCCGCGCACCCCTTCAGAACCGGCCCCACCATGGGAGTTGACGGTCGGTGACACCCGTTCGCCACACCCGGCGCGAACCACATCTCATATCTGAGATAACGTGCACCTATGGCAGACGACTACCTCGTACGCATCGGCAAGCTCATCCGTGACGCCCGGCAGCACAGGGGCTGGACACAGAGTCAGCTCGCCGACGCACTCGGCACCAGCCAGAGTGCCGTCAACCGGATCGAGCGCGGCAACCAGAACATCAGCCTTGAGATGATCGCCCGCATCGGCGAAGCCCTCGACAGCGAGATCGTCTCTCTGGGCTACGCCGGCCCGATGCACCTCCGGGTCGTCGGCGGCCGCCGCCTGTCCGGTGCCATCGACGTCAAGACGAGCAAGAACGCCTGCGTCGCCCTGCTGTGCGCCTCACTCCTCAACAAGGGCCGCACGGTCCTGCGGCGCGTGGCCCGCATCGAGGAGGTCTACCGCCTGCTCGAGGTCCTGAACTCCATCGGCGTACGCACCCGCTGGATCAATGACGGCGTGGACCTGGAACTGATCCCGCCGGCCCGGCTCGACATGGAGGCCATGGACGCCGATGCGGCGCGCCGGACCCGGAGCATCATCATGTTCCTGGGCCCGCTGCTGCACCGGATGGACACCTTCCGCCTGCCCTACGCCGGCGGCTGTGACCTCGGCACCCGCACCATCGAGCCGCACATGATCGCCCTGCGCCGTTTCGGCCTGGACATCACCGCGACCGAGGGCATCTACCACGCACAGGTCGCCTCCGGCATCTCCCCCGACCGGCCGATCGTACTGACCGAGCGCGGGGACACGGTCACGGAGAACGCGCTGCTCGCCGCGGCCCGGCACGACGGCGTGACGGTCATCCGCAACGCCTCGTCCAACTACATGGTCCAGGACCTGTGTTTCTTCCTGGAGGCGCTCGGGGTCGAGGTCGAGGGCGTCGGCACCACCACGCTCACCGTCCACGGCGTCCCGAACATCGACGTGGACGTGGACTACTCGCCCTCCGAGGACCCGGTCGAGGCGATGAGCCTGCTCGCCGCCGCGGTGGTCACGGAGTCGGAGCTGACCATCCGCCGGGTGCCGATCGAGTTCATGGAGATCGAGCTCGCGGTGCTGGAGGAGATGGGCCTCGACCACGACCGTTCGGCGGAGTACCCGGCGGACAACGGCCGCACCCGCCTGGTGGACCTGACGGTGCGCCCGTCCAAGCTCGAGGCGCCGATCGACAAGATCCACCCGATGCCCTTCCCCGGGCTGAACATCGACAACGTCCCGTTCTTCGCGGCCATCGCCGCCGTCGCCCAGGGCCAGACCCTGATCCACGACTGGGTGTACGACAACCGGGCCATCTACCTCACCGACCTGAACCGCCTCGGCGGCCGTCTCCAGCTCCTGGACCCCCACCGCGTCCTGGTCGAGGGCCCCACCCGCTGGCGCGCGGCCGAGATGATGTGCCCGCCGGCCCTGCGCCCGGCGGTGGTCGTCCTCCTCGCGATGATGGCGGCGGAGGGCACCTCGGTGCTCCGCAACGTCTACGTCATCAACCGCGGCTACGAGGAACTGGCCGAACGCCTCAACTCGGTCGGGGCCCAGATCGAGATCTTCCGCGACATCTAGGAAACCGCGTACCCGCTGAGGCCCCGCCACCCCTCCACCGGGGGTGACGGGGCCTCAGCGGTCCCACGTCCGGCCGCCCTCAGGCAGCCGTCGCGCCGCACCCGGCCGGCCACCCGGCGGCAACCACGGCAGGCGCGGCCGACCGTCGGTTTTCGGCCTGTTGGGAACCGGCTGTCGCCGACGGCCCGGGGAACCGGCAGAATCGGACGTACGTACGGGACGAGGGGCGGCCATGGCAGTCGAAACGAACACAGGTGTCGACACGGAGGTCCCCGGTCTCGCGGGACTGCCGCTGCTCGGGTCGCTGTTCGATCTGAAGTCGGACTCGCTGGGCACCTATCTGCGGGCCCAGCACGAACACGGCGACGTCGTACGGATCAGCGCCGGCCCGCCGGGGCTGCGCGCCGAGCTGTACTGCGTGTTCTCGGCCGAGGGCGCCCAGCAGGTCCTGGCTTCGGAATCGGCCAACTTCCGCAAGGACAACCCCTTTTACCAGGAGGTCCGGGACTCCTTCGGAAACGGCCTGCTGACCAGCCAGGACGAGGACTACCTGCGTCAGCGCCGACTGGTGCAGCCGCTGTTCACCCGGCGCCGGGTGGACGGCTACGCCGAAGCCGTGGCGACCGAGACCCGGTCGACCGTCGAGGCCTGGCGAAAGGCCCCGGACGGGGTCGTCGACGTCTCCGAAGCGATGATGCACCTGGCCCTGCGCGCGGTCGCGAGGATCCTCTTCGGCACCGACGTCGAGGCCACCGTCGACGTGGTGGACCGGTGCTTCCCGGTCATCACGGACTACGTCCTGCGCCGCGGGTACTCCCCCGCCAACGTGCCGCGCAGCTGGCCCACTCCGGCCAACAAGCGGGCCGCCGCCGCGATGGACGAGCTGTACGCGGTCTGCGACCGGATCATCGCGGAACGGCGCGGCGCCGCGGGCCCCGAGGGGGTGCAGGACGGCGGCGGGGACCTGCTGACCCTGCTCGCCGCCGCGAAGAGTTCGGACGACCGCGAGTTCGACGCCGCCGAGCTGCGCGACCAGGTGCTGAT
Organism: Streptomyces sp. NPDC058646; assembly: GCF_042716875.1. NCBI lineage: Bacteria > Bacillati > Actinomycetota > Actinomycetes > Kitasatosporales > Streptomycetaceae > Streptomyces > Streptomyces sp. NPDC058646. The sequence continues at coordinate 169,527 of NZ_JBHXRK010000006.1, forward strand.
CTTCCTGCTCGCCGGGCACGAGACGACCGCCACCTCGCTCGCCTTCTCCCTCCACCTGCTGGCCCGCCACCCCGAGCAGCAGGACCGGGCCCGCGAGGAGATCAGCCGGGTACTGGGCGACCGGACGCCCGAGGCCGCCGATCTGGACCGGCTCCCGTACCTCACCCAGGTCCTCAAGGAGGCCATGCGCCTGTATCCGGCCGCCCCGGTGATCGGCCGCCGGGCCGTCGCCGCCACCCAGGTCGGCGGGCACACCGTCCCCGCGGGCGCGGACGTGATCCTCGCCCCCTGGGTGACGCACCGTCATGCACGGTACTGGCCCGACCCGGACCGCTTCGACCCCGAACGGTTCACCCCGGAGGCGGAGGCGCAACGCCCCCGTTACGCCTGGTTCCCCTTCGGCGGGGGGCCGCGGGCCTGTATCGGGCAGCACTTCTCGATGCTCGAATCGGTGATCGCGCTGGCGATGATCCTTCGGGAGTACGAGGTCGAGGCCGTGGACACCGAGATCGCGGTCAGCGCCGGGATCACCCTGCGGACGGACGGCCCCGCGCGCTGCCGGCTCCGGACTCCGGCCGGATGAGCCGTGCGATCATGGTTCGATGGATGAAGAGATACCGGGGCGCCTGAGCCCGCATGTGCGCCGGCCCGCGCGGACCGCGCTGCCGGGCTCCCCGGCCCGGCCGGCGCTGACCCGGCGGATCGGCAGCTTCTTCCTCCTCCGTTTCCTGGTCGCACTGCCCGACGACCTCGCGGACGCGGTGGCCGCGCTCCTCGACCCGTTCCGGCGGGCCGCCCGGCTGGTCGGGCGGGTCTTCCACGGCCCGGCCCTGTACGGCGGCTGGGACAGCGAGGCCGGGCGGCTCGCGCTGGCCCTGCACGGTTTCCACTGGACGCACTGGCACACCGAGACCGAGGGGCCGTACGCCACCTTCGCCGCGAGCCAGGACCGTCCGGGCAAGCTCACCGTCCGCCCGCCCTGGGGCCGTGGTGACCCGGGGCGCGAGTCCCTCCTGGTCGCCTGCACCCTGCGCCCCGTCCCGCGGCTGCGCCGCCGGCCCACCCGGGTGGACCTCGCCTTCGCGGACGGCTCCTGGCTGGCGCTGTGGATGAACACCCCCGCGGACGCCTCCCGGCTGCGCGGGCTCCTGGGCTGAGGGCGTCCCCCGCCCGCACCGCCCGAGCCCGTACCCCGGCCCCGCCGGCGACCCGTCTGTCCCTGTCAGAGCATGATGAGCAGACGCGTCTTCGGCTTGAGCTTCCTGTTCACCGAGCGGCTCTGCACGTACACCTCCAGCTGGGGATTGCGCCCCGCCTTCACGGAGACGGTCCCCTGGACTCCCGTACCGAACAGGAGGCTGCGGGCCGCGTCGCCCGTGTAGGCGCGGTCGGTGTCCTTCTCGACGACGATGACCTCCTTGTCGGGCTGGACCTGGACCCGGGTGCCCAGCTGGTAGTAGCAGGAGCCGCGTTCGTAGGTCACGCCCGGATGCGAATCGACGAAGGACCGGATCTCGACCTCCGTGTCGACCTTCAGGAGCCGGTACTTGTCGGCCGGGACCGGTTCGAGGTTCGCCCGTACGTCGTCGACCGACAGGTCCTGGCCGACCGCGAACAGGTTCTTCGTGCCGCGCACGCCCTGCTCGCGGCCGCGGAGGAAGCTGGTGGCGGCGGCGCGCACGGTACCGATCGCCTCCTCGACGCCCTCCTGGGAGTCCGCGTCCCAGATGGCGATGTTCCCGGCCGGGAAGCCGTAGTTCTGGGCCGTCCGCTTCGCCAGGGAGTTCGGGACGAGGATGGCGGACGTCCAGTGGCCCGGGAGCGCGCCCATCTTCGCGGCGATCCTGTCGAGCCACGGGCCGAGGACGGTCATGTCGCCGTCGTGCCGCCGGTCGCCGCCGGAGGCGTTCTCCTCGCCGTCCGTCACGACGATCTGCAGGAAGCTGTGCTCGCCGTACTCCTCCCAGATGTGGCCGAGGTCGTCCAGGGACTTCAGGGAGGCTTCGATCAGGGCCGTGGCGCCGTTGTTCACCTTGTACAGGCCGCGCATGGAGGGCAGGTGCTTCACGTCCATGTCCCAGACCAGGTTCTCCACCCTGTGGTCGAAGGAGTAGAGGCTGATCCGTGTCTCGTGGCCGAGGCTGTCCGATTCGGCCTTCAGGCCCGCCACGAACTCGTCGACGACGCGTATGAGCTGACTCTCGTGCTGGCGCATGGAGCCCGAACTGTCCACGACCAGCGCGACGTGGTTCACCTTGTGCCGGATCTTGTTTGCGGACATGGATCTGCTCCTTCGCCGAGGCTCCCCGAGTGATGTCTTCACCCTAGGGGGAGCTACTGACAGCGGAGCTTGACGGAGGATCAGCCGGGCGCCGCCTCGTCCGCCTTCGCCGGTGCGTGGTTGCCCTGGAGCCGTTCGATGTCCGACGGGCGGACCTGGATGGCCACGAGGGCGATCACCGCTGCGACGAGGGTGAAGAGGGCCGCCACCACGAAGGAGGCGCTGACGCCGGAGGTGAGCACCTGGTCGGCCCACGGTTTCGGCAGCTGCCCGGTGCTCCGGAAGGCGGCCAGCTGCTCGGGGGTCGCCGAGCGGAGGAAGGCCGGCACCTGGTCCCCGGCCTCGTTGCGGCTCGCCGTACCGAAGACCGTCACCAGGATCGACAGGCCGAGGGAGCCGCCGACCTGCTGCATGGAGTTGAGGAGTCCGGAAGCGGCGCCCGACTCCCGGTCGGGGACGTCGGACAGGGCCATCAGCGTCAGCGAGACGAACTGCAGGCCCATGCCGGTGGCGAACACCAGCATGGGGCCGAGGATGCTGCCCAGGTAGGTGGAGTGGATGTCGGTCTGCGTCAGCCAGGCGAGGCCGGCGGCGCAGCACAGCGCGCCGGTGACCATGAAGGGCTTGGGCCCGAACTTCGGAAGCAGTTGCGCGGCGACCCCGGCGGCCAGCGCGATCATGACGCTGACCGGCAGGAAGGCGAGGCCCGCGCGCAGCGGGCTGAACCCGAGCACGTTCTGCACGAACAGGGTCAGGAAGAAGAACATGCCGAAGATCGCGCAGGCGAGGAGGAGCATCATCCCGTAGGTCCCCGCCCGGTTGCGGTCGGCGAACATGTGCAGCGGGGTGATCGGCTGCGGCGAGCGGCGCTCGTTGAGGACGAAGAGGGTCAGCAGGACCACGGCCGTGGCGAAGGAGCCGAGGGTGAGCCCGTCCCGCCAGCCTTCCTGCGAGGCGCGGATGAACCCGTAGACCAGCGAGACCATGCCGAGGGTGGACAGCAGCGCGCCGAGGAAGTCGAAGTGGCCGGGGTGGCGTTCGGACTCGCGGATGACCTTCGAGCCCATCAGGGCGATGACCACGGCGATCGGGACGTTGACGAACAGCACCCAGCGCCAGTTGAGCCATTCGACGAGCATGCCGCCCGCGAGCAGCCCGATCGCGCCGCCGCCCGCCGAGACGGCGGCGAACACGCCGAAGGCGCGGTTGCGTTCGGGTCCCTCGCGGAAGGTGGTGGTGATCAGGGCGAGGGAGGTCGGGGAGGCGATGGCCCCGCCGACGCCCTGGAGGGCGCGGGCGGCCAGCAGCTGGCCCTCGTTCTGGGCGAACCCGCCGAGCAGCGAGGCGAGTCCGAAGAGCAGGACGCCGAAGATGAAGACGCGTTTGCGGCCCAGGATGTCGCCGGTGCGGCCACCGAGGAGCAGCAGGCCGCCGAAGGTGAGGGTGTAGGCGTTGACGACCCAGGAGAGGCTCTCGGTGGAGAAGCCGAGCGCGGTCTGGATGTGGGGCAGCGCGATGTTCACGATGGTGATGTCGAGAACCACCATGAGCTGACAGGAGGCGATGACGAAGAGTGCGAGTCCGTGTCCGCTTCCTCGGACCTTGCCGTCGGTCCCGGTGCTGCTGGTCGGCGATGCGTTCCGGTCCACCCTCCCGACGCTAAGCCTGCACCCTGGGGGTCACCACTCGAACGGCCTAGTATCAGTGACATTTCACATGTCACACTACGATGATGGATGACTTCCTCAGGCTCTCCGCGGACACGGCCCGGTTCACCCACGGAGCCCCGCGCGCGTTCACCTTCGGGGCCGACGGCCGGCTGCTCTGGTTCCTGCGTTCCACCGGCCCCACCGACCCCTTCGACAGCCTCTGGGTGCTCGACACCGCCACCGGGACCGAGACCCGGCTTGCCGACCCCCGCGCCCTGTGCCCTGAACCCGGCGTCCTCCCCGACGCCGAACGCCGGCTGCGCGAGCGGATCCGGCTCGTCGCCGCCGGGATCGGCTCGTACGCCCTCTCCGGCGACGGCCGCCGCGCCGTCTTCGCGCTCTACGGGCGGCTCTACGGGGTCTCCTACGAGGGGGCGGGCGGGCCCGCGGCGGCGCCCGAGGAGATCCCGGCCGCCGGACCCGCGGTGGACCCCCGCCCGAACGCCGACGGCTCCCGCACCGCCTACGTCAGCGGGGACGCCCTGCACCTCGCCCCGGGCGGCCGCGTCAGCCCCGCCGACGGGGCCCGCTGGGGCCTCGCCGAATTCGCCGCCGCCGAGGAGCTCGGCCGCGCCCGCGGCCACTGGTGGTCGCCCGACGGGATCCGCCTGCTGGCGGCCCGGGTCGACGAAGCCGCGCTCCAGCGCCGCTGGTTCGCCGACCCCGCACACCCCGAGCTCCCGGCCGAGGACTTCGCCTACCCCGAGGCGGGCGGGCCGAACGCCCAGGTCCAGCTGTGGGTGCTCGGCCCCGGCGAGGAACCCGTACGCCTCGACTGGGACGCCGGGGCGTACCCGTACGTCTCCGACGCGGGCTGGGAGACGGCCGAGGAGATCCTGCTGACCGTGCAGGACCGGCTCCAGCAGACCGTCCTGCTGCTCTCCGCCGACCCCGCCACCGGCCGCACCAGGGAGCTTTCGCGCACCACCCACCCGCAGTGGGTCGACCCGATGGTTCCCGGCACCCCCGCTCGCCTGCCCGACGGTCGGATGCTGACCGCCGCGGACACCCCGGGCGGCACGGCCCGCGCCCTCGCGGTGGACGGCGAACTGCTCACCGGCGAGGACCTCCAGGTCCGCCGCGTGGCCGGGCTCCACGAGGGCGGACTGCTGATCGAGGCCGGGCAGCGCGACCCCTCCGAACAGCAGGTGCTGCTGCTCGACCCGGTCACCGGCAAGCCGGCCCCCCTCGCCGACGGCCCCGGCGTGCACACCGTCCTCGCCTCCGCCGGGTCCCTGCTGCTGACCTCGGCCGGTACGGACGGGATACGCCGCACCGTACGCACCGCCGACGGGCGCGCGTTCACCCCCCGCGACCTGTCGCAGCCGCTGCCCCACCGGGTGGTCCCCGTCCTGGAGCGGGTCACGGAGCACGGCGTGCCCACCGCCCTCGTCCTGCCCCGCGGGCACGTCCCCGGCCGCAGGCTCCCCGTACTCGTGGACGCGTACGGAGGCCCCGGGCACCAGGACATCAGCGCCGAACCCCGGCGCTGGCAGGCCAAGCAGTGGTGGGCCGACCAGGGCTTCGCGGTGGTCACCGTGGACAACCGCGGCACCCCGTACGTCTCCCCGGCCTTCACGCACGCCATGTACCGCGGCTTCTCCCGGGTCACCCTGGAGGACCAGGTCGCGGCGCTGCACGCGCTCGGCGACCGGCACCCGGACCTCGACCTCGGCCGGGTCGGCGTACGCGGCTGGTCCTACGGCGGCTACCTGGCCGCGATGGCCGTGCTGCGCCGGCCGGACGTCTTCCACGCCGCGGCCGCCGGGGCCGCGCCGACGGACTTCCGCCACTACGACACCGCGTACACCGAGCGGTACCTGGGCCTCCCCCAGGAGCAGCCCCCGTCCCACGACGCCTACGCGCGGGACTCCCTCGTCCCCGACGCCCCGAAGCTGACCCGGCCGCTGCTGCTGGTCACGGGCCTGGCCGACGACAACGTCCACCCCTCGCACACCCTGCGCCTCTCCCAGGCGCTCACGGACGCCGGCCGCCCGCACCAGCTGCTGGCCCTGCCCGGCGTCACGCACATGACCCCGGGCGGGACCCGGGAGAAGATCATGGCGCTGGAGCTGGAGTTCTTCCGCCGCGAACTCGCCTAGCACGTCATGCGGAAGGGCCCCGGGGACGCCTTTGTCCCCGGGGCCCTTCGTCTTCCCACGGGATCCCCGTCAGTCTCCCGGGAAGTGACAGGCCACCTCACGGGAGGCGGCGATCCGCAGGAGCGGCCGTTCGGTGCGGCAGATCTCCTGGGCCTTGGGGCAGCGCGGGTGGAAGGTGCAGCCCGGGGGCGGGGCGGCCGGACTCGGCGGGTCGCCGAGCAGCACGATCCGCTCCCGCCGCCGCTCCGCCGCCGGGTCGGGCAGCGGTACGGCGGACAGCAGCGCCCGGGTGTAGGGGTGCTGCGGGCTCTCGTAGAGGGCCTTCTTGTCGCCGATCTCGACGATCCGGCCGAGGTACATGACGGCGACGTGGTCGCTGACCCGCTTGACCACCGACAGGTCGTGCGCGATGAACACGTAGGCCAGGCCCAGCTCCGCGCGCAGCCGCTCCATGAGGTTGACGATCTGGGCCTGTACGGAGACGTCCAGGGCGGAGACCGGTTCGTCGGCGACGATCAGGCGCGGGCTGGTGGACAGGGAGCGGGCGATGCCGATGCGCTGGGCCTGTCCCCCGGAGAACTCGTGCGGGTAGCGGTCGATGTGCTCGGGGATCAGCCCCACGAGCTCCATCAGTCCGGCCGCACGGCGGCGGGCGTCCGCGGCGCTCCAGCCCTGCACGAGCAGCGGGTCGGAGATGATGCGGGCCACCGTCTGGCGGGGGTTGAGGGAGGAGTGCGGGTCCTGGAAGACCATCTGGATGTTCTTGCGCAGGGGCCGCAGCGCGCCCTGGGAGAGCCGGCTGATGTCCTTGCCGTCGAAGGCGACCTGCCCGGAGGTGGGTTCCAGGAGCCGGACCAGCATCCGGCCGGTGGTGGACTTCCCGCACCCGGACTCCCCGACCAGGCCCAGGGTCTGCCCGGCCGCCAGGTCGAAGGAGACCCCGTCCACGGCGCGCACGGGCGCCCCCCGGCGCCCGGTCAGCGACCGCTTCCCGGGGAAGGTCATGGTGAGGTCCCGTACGGACAGCAGCGGCGGTTCGGCGCCGCTCACCGGGCCGGTCACCGGGCCGCTCATGGGGCCGCTCATCGGGCGGCCTCCTCGGCGGTGCGGGCTCCGGCGAAGTGGCAGGCCACGGTCCGGCCGGGCGCGCCGCGGTCCTCGGACGGTTCCCCGTACCCCGCGAGTTCCGGCCGTTCCTCTTCGCAGCGCGCCGCCGCCCTCGGGCAGCGCGGTGCGAAGGCGCAGCCCGGGGCCGGGGCGAGCAGGGACGGCGGTGAGCCGGGGATGGAGGGCAGCGGTGCGTCGTCGGCGGTGTCGAGGCGGGGAAGCGAGTCGAGCAGTCCCCGGGTGTAGGGGTGGGCGGGATCGGCGAACAGTGCGTCCACTCCCGCCTGTTCGGCCGCGCGGCCGCCGTACATGACGAGCACCTCGTGGGCGACGCGGGCGACGACACCCAGGTCATGGGTGATCATCACGACGCCGAGTCCGCGGTCGGCCTGGAGCCGGGCGATCAGCTCCAGGATCTGCGCCTGCACGGTGACGTCGAGGGCGGTGGTCGGCTCGTCGGCGATCAGCAGGTCGGGCTCGCAGGCCAGGGCCATGGCGATCATCGCGCGCTGGCGCATGCCGCCGGAGAACTGGTGCGGGTACTCCCCCGCGCGGCGGGCCGGTTCCGGGATGCCCACCTCGCCGAGCATGTCGACGGCCCGTCTGCGGGCGGCGGCCCGGCCGGCCTTGAAGTGGACGCGGAAGTGTTCGGCGATCTGCTCGCCGACCGTGTAGTAGGGGTGCAGGCTGGAGAGCGGGTCCTGGAAGATCATGGCCATCCGGCGGCCGCGCACCGTGGACAGCTCCCGCTCGGAGAGCCCCGTCAGCTCCCGCCCGGCGAGCGCGACGGAGCCGGTGACCTCGGCCGCTCCCCGGTGCAGGCCCATGACGGCCAGCGAGGTGACCGACTTGCCCGATCCGGATTCGCCGACGATGCCGAGGGTGCGCCCGGCTTCCACGGTGAAACCGAGGGAGTCGACCGCCCGTACGGTCCCGTGGGGGGTGGTGAACGTGACGCGCAGATCGCGCACTGCGAGAAGGGGGGCGGCCGTGGCGGCCATCAGTACCTCACCCTCGGGTCGATGACGGCGTACAGGAGGTCGACGACGAGGTTCGCGACGACGATGAAGAACGCGGCGAGCAGGGTGACCCCGAGGACCACCGGCTGGTCGGAGCTGACGAGCGCCCCGTAGAACAGCCGCCCGATGCCGGGGAGTCCGAAGATGGACTCGGTGATGACGGCGCCGGCGAGGAGTCCGCCGAGGTCCATGCCGAAGATGGTCAGGATCGGGGTCATCCCGGAGCGCAGGCCGTGCTTGACGACGACGGTGCGCTCGGGCATGCCCTTGGCGCGGGCGGTACGGATGTACGGCTCGGCCATGGCCTCGATCATCGAGCCGCGGCTCTGGCGCGCGTACATGGCGGCGTAGAGCAGCGCGAGCGCGGTCCAGGGCAGGAGCAGGTTCGAGGCCCAGGCGAGGGGGTTGTCGGTGAAGGCCTGGTAGGCGGGGTAGGGCAGGAGTCCGGCGGTGCGGATGACCCCGTAGATGAGCAGGACGGAGGTGAAGTAGACGGGCAGCGAGGCCGCGGCGACGGCGCCGACCATCAGGGCCTTGTCGGTGGCGGTGTCCTTGCGCAGGGCGGCGGTGACGCCGGCTCCCAGGCCCAGCAGCAGCCAGAGCACGGCGGCCCCGAGGGCGAGGGAGGCGGAGACCGGCAGCCGGTCCATGAGCAGGTCCCAGACGGGCAGGGAGTTCTCGTAGGAGTAGCCGAGGCAGGGGAAGCCGCACTGGACGGCGTACGGGCCGGTGCCGAGGGTGCGGCCGGTGAAGATGCCGGTGAGGAAGTCGGTGAACTGGCGCCACATGGGCTGGTCGAGCCCCAGGTAGGCGCGTACGTCGGCGAGCCGTTCGGGGCTGCAGGTCTTGCCGCAGGCGGCGGCCGCCGGGTCGGCGGGAAGGACGTGGAAGATGAGGAAGGTGACGGCGGCGATGGCGAGGAGCACACCCGCGAGGGAGAGCAGGCGGCGGGCGAGGTAGAGGATCAACTGCGGCCGCCCCTCGGGTCGAGGATGTCGCGCAGGGCGTCGCCGAGGAGGGTGAAGGCGAGCACGGCGAGGAAGAGGAAGAGGCTCGGGATGACGAAGTACATGGGGTCGGTCTCGTAGAAGGCGACGGACTCGGCGATCATCTGGCCCCAGGACGGGGTGGGCGGGCGGACGCCGACGCCGAGGTAGCTCAGCGCGGCCTCGGTGCTGATCATGCCCGGGATGAGCAGGGTGGTGTAGGCGATGACCGGGCCGGAGACGCCCGGGAGGATGTCGCGGGTGAGGATCCGCCAGGAGCCCGAGCCGCTGACGCGGGCGGCGTCCACGTACTCGCGGTGCTTGAGGGAGAGGGTCTGGCCGCGGACCACGCGGGCGACGCCGGGCCAGCCGAAGACGCCGATGACGGCGGTCATCAGGAGGATCCGGTTGACGTCCTTGGCCACGGACAGCATCGCGATCATGAAGATCAGGGAGGGGAAGGACATGGTCAGGTCCATGAGCCGGGACAGGACCGCGTCGGTACGGCCGCCGAAGTAGCCGGCGGCGATCCCGGCCGCGGTGCCGGTGACCACCACGATGGCGGTGGCGGCGAAGGCGATGAGGAGGGAGACCTGGGCGCCGTGGACCACACGGGCGAACAGGTCGCGGCCGGTGACGGGTTCGACGCCGAGCCAGTGCTCGGCGCTGATGCCGCCGAGGGGGCCGAGCGGCTGACCGCCGAGGTAGGGGTCGATGGCGGTCTTGTCGAACTCCTCCGGGGACCAGCCGCCGAGGGCGCTCAGCCAGGGGGCGGTGACGGCCATCAGGACGAAGAGCAGGACGAGGCAGAGACTGAAGCGGACGGCGGGGCGGCGGCGGAGTTCCCGCCGGGCGAGCTGCCAGGGGCTGCTGCCCGGGGGGACCTCCTTCGCCTGCGGGGCGCCGGCGGCGGGCGCGGTGGTGGTCATGGGAGGGTGCCCGGTGGCTCGTCCGGCCTCACCCCTGGCCCTTCGAGGGGTCCTTGAGCCCGATCGTGCCGTAGTCGATGGTGCCGGTCCACACGGGGTGGCCGAAGGCGCCCGCGACGTTGGTGCCGACGAGCAGCGGCTTGCGCTCCAGGAGGATCGGGACGGACGGGGACTTCTTCATGAGTTCGGCGTCGAGGTCGATCCAGGCCTGGTTGGCCTGCTTGGCGTCTCCCATGGCGTTGATCTCGTCGATCCGCTTGCTGGTGGCCTCGTCGCGGAACTGGCTGTAGTTGCCCTGGTTGCCCTTCTCCTTGACGGTGCGGCCGTCGAAGACGAAGGGGATCCAGGTGGAGCCGGAGGGGTAGTCGGGGCACCAGCCGGTGAGGGTCATGTCGGGGGTGGTGGAGAGGTCGCCGATGACGTCGTAGTAGGCGCCGGGGTCGACGGTGTCGACGACGACCTCGATGCCCACCCGGGCCAGGCCCTGCTGGACGGCTTCGGCCTTGGCCTTGTCCCCGGTGGAGACGGCGAGGGAGACCTTCAGCTTCTCCTTGCCGGCGGCCTTGAGGAGTTCCCTGGCCTTGTCGGGGTCGCCGGCCGGGGCGATCTTCAGGGTGTCGGCCTGCTTGCCGCCGGACAGGGCCGGGGGGAGGTAGGCGGTGGCGACCTCGTTGAGGGCCGGGCCGCCGCCGGCGGTGATCACGGCTTCCTTGTCGACGGCGTACTGCATGGCCTCGCGGACCTTGGGGTCGTCGAAGGGCGCGCGGGAGTTGTTGAGGTGGAGCATCTCGGTGCAGCCCTGGGACTCGGCGAGGAGGCGGGACTTGACCTCGGGCTTCGGGAGGACCTTGGGGGCGCTCTCGGGCCGCATGTCCTGGTACTGGACGGTGGAGGCGTCGGCCCCCTCCCCGGCGATGATCCGGTCGTCGACCTGGCCGCCCTTGAGGCCCATGACGACCACGAACCGGTCCGGGTAGGCCTTGCGGACGGGGTCGGTGGCGGCGTCCCAGTGCTCGTTGCGGACCAGGACCAGCTTCTTGTCGCGGTCGTACGACTCGATCTTGTACGGGCCGGAGGAGAAGGGGCGGGCGTCGTACTGGGTCCCCTTCTCCTGGGACTGCGGTACGGGAGCGAAGGTCGGCAGGGTGGCGGTGGCGGAGAACTCGGCGACGGGCCGCTTGAGTTCGAAGACGATCGTGCGGTCGTCGGGGGTCTTCACCGAGTCGAGGTGATGTCCCTGGAGGGGGCCCTTGTAGCCCTCGGTGCCGGCGAGGTACTGGGCCGCGTAGTCGGGGCCTCCGGTGAGGTCGGGGGCGAAGGAGCGCTCGACGTTGTACTTGATGTCCTGGGCCCTGACGGGCGAGCCGTCCTCGTACTTGACGCCTTCCTTGAGGGTGAAGGTCCAGGTGCGGCCGCCGTCGGAGGGGGTGCCGAGGTCGGTGGCGAGGTCGGGCACCAGCTCGCTGCCCGCCGCTCCGGGCTCGGCCTTGAAGGTGACGAGGGTGCGGTAGAGCAGCCGGGTGCCGAAGTCCATGGTGGGCATGACCCAGTTGCGGGCCGGGTCGAGGTGGGCGAAGTCCTGGTTGGACAGGACGGTGAGCGTGCCGCCCTTGACGGGGGTGCCGCCGAGGACCTTCCCGTCGTTGGCTGCGGCGGGGTTGGAGGCGCCCGCCCCGCCCGTGCCCTTCGTGGCGCCGGAGCAGCCCGAGGCGCCGAGTGCGAGGGCCGCCACCAGAGCGGTGGCGAGGGCGAGTTGGGTGCGCTTGGTCATGGTCACTCCAGTGAAGGGCCGCGCTCTATGATGTGACCGGTAACATAGTAATGTGAAATTGCACTGACAAGAGGTTGAGCCCGCCGTTATCCAGCCGTGTCCAAATCCGTACGCTGGAACGCGAGTTGGGCCCGGACCGAGGAGGTCCGGGCCCGGGGGCGCACGCGGGCAGGAGGCGCGACGGGGTGCCGGTGGCGGGGTCAGCCCTTGACCGTGCCGCCGAGGCCACCCGGGGCGCGGCCCACCGGCTCGTCGCGGCCCTGCGCCCAGAGGGAGCGGACGTGGCCCAGGTGGCGGGTCATGCACGCCTGGGCCGCCTCCGCGTCTCCGCTCAGCATCAGGTCGAGCAGCTCGAGGTGCTCCTCGGCCGAGGAGACCAGCTTGCCGGCCTCGTCCAGGCCGGTCAGGCCGTACAGGCGGGAGCGCTTGCGCAGGTCGCCGACCGTCTCCACCAGGCGGTCGTTGCCCGCGAGGGCGAGGAGCGTCAGGTGGAAGCGGCGGTCCGCCTCCAGGTAGCCGATGAGGTTGTGCTCCCGGGCGCTGGTGACGATCTCCTGCGCGATGGGCCGCAGGGCCTCCAGCTGCTCGGCCGTCGCGGTCTTCGTGATCCGGCCGATGGTCGGCACCTCGATCATCGTGCGCAGTTCGGTGTACTGGTCCAGGTCGCGCTCGCTGACCTCGGTGATCCGGAATCCCTTGTTGCGGACCGGCTCCACCAGGCCCTCGCGGGCCAGGTCCAGCATCGCCTCGCGCACCGGCGTGGCCGAGACGCCGAGTTCGGCCGCGAGGCCGGGCGCCGAATAGACGCTGCCGGGGCGCAGTTCCCCCGCTATCAGGGCTGCTCGGAGGGCGTGGCCGACCTGGTCGCGGAGCCGTTCCTGGGCCTTGATGAGACTGTGCTGCTTCAGGTCACCCATTGCATATCCTCCGAGACCCCCGACACTGCCGACGAGCAGGAGAACAGCGTACAATGTCACGTTTCGCTGCTCACCCGGCGGCCTCGAACAGCGCGACCGCCACGGCAAGATCCTCCCAGGCCATGCCGACGCTCTTGAAGAGCTGTGGACAACCCGGCGCCCCGCCCGCCGGCATCCGTCCGGCGACCAGGTCGGCGAGGGTGCCGGTGATATGACCGGGCCCGATCGCCCCCTCCGCCTCCGGGACCAGCAGGTCGCCCGCCTCGCGCAGGGCCGCCGCGCGCGACTCGACGTACACCGCCGCCCGTCGCACGAGGGCGGTGTCGGTCTCCCGGGCCGTCGGCTCGTGCGAGCCGACGGCGACGACGGTGCTGCCCGGCCCGGCCAGCCGCCCGTCGAAGAGCGGCTCCCGGGCGGTGGTGCAGCAGATCACCAGATCGGCGTCCGCCACGTCCTGCGCCGTGCCCGTCCGCGCGGGCACCCCGAGGGCCGCGGCATGCGCGGCGAGGGCCTCGGCGCCCGCCGGGTTCCGGGCGACCACCACCACCTCGGCCAGCTCCCGCAGCGACAGGACCGCTTCCAGGTGGCCGTACGCCTGCGGCCCCGAGCCGAACAGGACCAGGCGCAACGGGCGTCCGGCGGGCGCCAGAGCGCGCAGCGCGAGGGCCGAGACGGCCGGAGTGCGCAGCGCGGTCAGGGCCGCGCCGTCGAGCAGGGCCAGCGGGCGCAGGGTGGGCCCGTCCAGCAGCAGGTAGGACCCGGTGATCCGGGGCAGTCCGCGGGCCGGGTTCCCCGGCGCGACCCCGGCGATCTTCACCCCCGCGTACGAGCCCGACGCGGCCGGCATCAGCAGCAGTTCGCCGCCGCCGGGTACGGGGAGGGCGGAGCGCTGCGGGCAGTTCTCCGGGTCGAGGCCGCCGAGCAGGGCGGCGGCCAGCGCGTCGGCGGCGGCGGCCGGGGTGAGCAGCCCGGCCACCTGCTCGGCGTCCAGCTGCGCGAGCCCGGTCACAGCAGGAACCCGGCGCCGAGGGGGTCGTACGGGTCGGCCAGGAAGGTGTGTTCGCCGGTGCGGTAGGCGTTGCCGGTCACCTCGGTGAGCCCGCCGGGCAGGATCCGCCCGGTGAACACGGTGCCCGTGACCGACTCGTGCAGCAGGTCCTCGTCCGCCCCGAGCCGCCCGTCCTCCGCCAGCAGTGCGAGCCGCGCCGAGGTGCCGGATCCGCAGGGCGAGCGGTCGATCTGCCCGTCGGCGAAGACGGTGACGTTGCGCTGGTGCGGCCCGAAGGGGGTGTCGGGCAGCTCCTCGTGGAGGATCACCCCGTAGACCCCGGACAGCAGTGCGCCGCCCGGGTGCCAGGTGGCCGGGTGGGTGGCCAGTGCGGCCCGGACCTCCTGGGCGGCCCGTACCAGGGCGGGCAGCGCGGCCCCGGACACCTCCAGGCCGAGGTCGCGGGCGCGCAGGGAGGCGTAGCAGGCCCCCGCGTGGGCGATGTCCACCTCGGCGAGGCCGAGGGTGGTCGCGACGGGCACCTTGCGGGCGCCCACCCGCGCCGGGACGTTGCGGAAGGTGACCCCGGTGGTGCGGCCGCCGGCCCGGTGCACGGTGGCGGTGACCCTCCCCGACGGCACGTCCATGCGCACCTGCGCGTCCCCGTCGTCCGGGGCGGCCACCCGGCCGGTGTCCACGGCCCAGGCCCCGAGCGCCATGGAGCCGTGGCCGCAGGCGGTGGAGTAGCCGTCCTTGTGCCAGAACAGCACGCCGAAGTGGGCCCCGTCGTCGTCGGCGGGGACGACGAACCCTCCGTACATCCCGGCGTGCCCGCGCGGCTCCTGCACGAGCAGGCGGCGCACCTCGTCCAGCGGGCCCCGGCGGGGGGCCGTGGCCGATCCGCCGGGGCCGATGACGGTGGCACAGCGCTCGGCGACGGTGTCCCCCGGCACGGGCGGCAGCCCCCCGGCGGTGGTGTCGACGATCCGGAAGGGCTCCCCGGCGGTGTGGTAATCGGTGGTGCGGACGGCGGAGCCGGTCACAGGAGGAACCCTCCGGGGAAGGGGTCGGTGGGATCGAGGAAGTACTGGGCGGTCCCGGTGATCCAGGCCCGGCCGGTCACGGTGGGCACGACGGCGCGGTAGGGGCCGACGGTGGTCTCCCCGGTCAGCCGGCCGGTGAAGCGGGTGCCGATGAAGGACTCGTTGACGAAGTCCGCGCCGGTCTCCAGCAGGCCCCGGGCGTGCAGCTGGGCCATGCGCGCGCTGGTGCCCGTACCGCAGGGCGAGCGGTCGAACCAGCCGGGATGGATGGCCATGGCGTGCCGGGAGAGGCGGGCGTCGGAGCCCGGCGCGGCGAGGTACACGTGCTTGACCCCGGCGATGGAGGGGTCCTCGGGGTGCACGGGACGGTCGCCGGAGGCGTTGACGGCCTCCATCACGGCCAGTCCGGCGGCGAGCAGGTCGTCCTTGCGGGCCCGCTCGAAGGGCAGGCCGAGACCGTCGAGTTCGACGAAGGCGTAGAAGTTTCCGCCGTAGGCGAGGTCGTAGGTGACCGTGCCGAGCCCGGGGACCTCGGCCTTGAGGTCGAGCCCGGCGCAGAAGGAGGGGACGTTGGTGAGGGTGACGGCCGTGGCCGCCCCGTCCTCGACGCGGACGTCGACGCTCACCAGTCCCGCCGGGGTGTCGAGCCGGACGGTGGTGACCGGCTCGACGACGGGCACCATGCCGGTCTCGACGAGGACGGTCGCCACCCCGATGGTGCCGTGCCCGCACATGGGCAGCAGTCCGGACACCTCGATGTAGAGGACTCCGAAGTCGGCGTCGGGACGGGTGGGGGGCTGCAGGATCGCGCCGCTCATCGCGGAGTGGCCGCGCGGCTCGTACATGAGCAGGGTGCGGACGTGGTCCGTGTGCTCGATGAAGTGGAGCCGTTTCTCGGCCATCGTGGCGCCGGGGATCACCCCGACCCCTCCGGTGATGACCCGGGTGGGCATGCCCTCGGTGTGCGAGTCCACCGCGTGGTAGATGTGGCGCGTGCGCATGGATTCCCCTCGTCCCTTCGTCCCCTCGGGGCGTTCTAGTTGAGGCCCTCGGCGAGGGCCTTGCCGGTGGCGGCGCGGACGGCGGCCTCGACGTCCCCGGTGAGCGGGAAGCGCGGCGGGCGGGTGGCGCCGCCGGGGCGGCCGGCCAGGTCCATGGACAGTTTGATGGCCTGGACGAACTCCGTCTTGGAGTCCCAGCGCAGCAGCGGGTGCAGGGACTTGTAGAGCGGCAGTGCGGTGGCCAGGTCCCCGGCCACCGCGGCCCGGTAGAGGGTGGCGCAGGCCTGCGGGAGGGCGTTGGGGTAGCCGGCGATCCAGCCGACGGCGCCGGCGAGGGCGAGTTCGAGGAGGACGTCGTCGGCGCCGATCAGCAGGTCGAGGCCGGGGGCCAGTTCGGCGATCTCGTAGGCGCGGCGCACGTCGCCGCTGAACTCCTTGACGGCGACGATCGAGCCGTCGGCGTGCAGCCGGGCGAGCAGGTCGGGGGTCAGGTCCACCTTGGTGTCGATGGGGTTGTTGTACGCGACGACGGGGATGCCGGCCGCGGCGACCTCGGCGTAGTGGGCGCGTACGGTGTCCTCGTCGGCGCGGAAGGCGTTGGGGGGCAGGAGCAGGACGGAGCCGGCGCCGGCCTCGGCCGCCTGGTCGGCCCAGCGGCGGGCTTCGGCGCTGCCGTAGGCGGCGACGCCGGGCATGACGCGGGCGCCGTCGCCGGCGGCCTCGACGGCGGTGCGGACGACGCGGGCCCGCTCCTCGTCGGTGAGGGTCTGGTATTCGCCGAGAGAGCCGTTGGGGACCACGCCGTCGCAGCCGTTGGCGATGAGCCAGGCCACGTGTTCGGCGTACGCGTCGTAGTCGACGCCGAGGTCCTCGCGCAGGGGCAGCGCGGTGGCGACCATGATTCCGTGCCAGGGGCGGGTGCGGACGGGCGCGGGGGTGTGCGCGTGGGTCATGAGAAGCTCCCTAGAGTGATGTGTGACATTTTACTAGTGGGTGTGATGCGGCCACAAGGGCCCGGAGCCCGCGGATCAGCCGTCCGCGGGGGGAAGTTCGGCGAGGTGGCGCAGCGGCACCGGGCAGGACAGCGGCCGCCGGTCGGCCGCCGCGTCCTGCGACAGCAGCGACTCCCCGGCGAGGGCGGAGACCGCCGGACCGCACATCCGGCCCTGGCACCAGCCCATTCCCGCGCGGGTGAGCAGTTTGACGGTACGGGCGTCCCGCGCCCCGAGGTCGCGGACCGCCGCGCGGATCCGGCCGGCCGGGACCTCCTCGCAGCGGCACACGGCGTCGTCCTCGCCGAGCCAGTCCGTCCAGCCGGGGCCGGGTCGGTGCGCCGCGCCCATGGCACGGGCGAAGGCGCGCAGCCGGGCCCGGCGGCGGGCGAGCGGGGCGGGGGCGGGCCGGCCGGCGACGGCGTGCGCGGCGATCTCCCCCTCCACGAGGGCGAGTCCGGCACCGCCGATGCCACCGGTCTCCCCGGCGGACCAGATGCCGGGGACGGAGGTGCGCTGGCCGGCGTCCAGGTCGAGGGCGACCGTGCCGTCGGGGCTGCGGACGGTGGCGCAGCCGAGGCCGGTGGCCAGTTCCAGCTGGGGCACGAGCCCGTGACCGACGGCGAGGGCGTCGCAGGGGATCCGGCGGGCGGTGCCCGGCAGCGGCCGCCAGTCCCGGCCGAGCCGGGCCACGGTGACGGCCTCGACCCGGCTGCCGCCGTGGGCCTCGACGACGGCCTGCCGGCTGAGGAGGCGGACGCGGTGGCGCAGCAGGGCGCCGCCGAAGGTGCCGGCCTCGGCGAGTTTGCCGGGGTTGCGCAGCAGGGCGGGCAGGTGGCCGGCGTAGGCGGTGTACGAGGCCGCCTCCACCACGGCGGGCACGGTGGCTCCGGCGGCGGCCAGGGTACCGGCCACGGCCAGCAGCAGCGGCCCGCTCCCGGCGACGACCACCCGCTTGCCGGGCAGGACCAGGCCGCCCTTGACCATGGCCTGCGCCCCGCCCGCCCCGATCACCCCGGGCAGGGTCCAGCCGGGGAAGGGCAGTTGGCGCTCGTGGGCGCCGGTGGCGAGCAGGACCGCCCGGGCGCGGACGGCCGCCGCCCGCTCCCCGGGTCCGTGACCGGCGACCGCGTGCAGGATCCAGCGGCCGGGGCCGGCGCCCTGGTCGGGGACCACCGTCCAGACGTGGTGGGCCGGGAGGTAGGTGACGCGGCCGGCCGACTCGTGGGCGCGCAGGGCGGCTTCGCGCGTCGCGAAGGCCGGCCAGTCGTGGTGGAGCGCCTCGGGCCGGACCGCGCCCAGCCCGGGGGCGGGGTGCCGGTAGTACTGCCCGCCGGGGCGCTCCCCCGCGTCCAGCAGCGCGACCCGCAGCCCGAGGCCGGCGGCGGTGACCGCGGCAGCCAGCCCGGCCGGCCCGGCCCCGACGACGGCGAGGTCCACGACGTCCGGATCCGCGGCGGAGGGGTCTGTGGCGGAGGGGTCTGTGGGGGCAGGCTCCGCTGCCGGATCCCCCGTGGGCAGCGCTCCGGCCGGGGCCGCGGGGTGGTGCGGGGCGGGGTCAGACGGCGAGGTCGGCACGGCCCGTTCCTTCCTGGGTGGTGACGGTGTCCCCCGGTCGGGCCGGGACCAGGCAGGCGCGCTGGTTGGGGCTGCCGTTGACGGTGACGAGGCAGTCGTAGCAGCTGCCGATGCCGCAGAACACGCCGCGCGGGGCGCCGCCCTCGCGGGTGGTCCGCCAGGCCAGGATCCCGGCGCTCCAGAGCACGGCGGCGAGGGACTGACCCTCCTGCGCGGGCAGTTCCCGGCCGTCGAAGGCGATGGTGCAGGTGGCCGCCGGGACGCCGCCGACGAGCGAGCGGGGCGTCCTGGCGCGGGGGCTGCGCATCAGCGGTTCTCCTCGGGGGTGCCGGCGGCCGGGGCGAAGCGGTCGGGACGGAACGGCGCGGGGTCCAGCGGGGGTTCGGCTCCGGTCAGGGCCGCTGCGATCAGCAGGCCGGTCGCGGGGGCCAGGCCGATGCCCGCACCCTCGTGGCCGCAGGCGTGCAGCAGCCCGGCGCGGCGCGGGTCCCGGCCGATGGCCGGGAGGTGGTCGGGGAGGTAGGGCCGGAAGCCGTGGTAGGTCCGCAGGACCCGGACGTCGGCGAGGACGGGGAAGAGGGCCGCCGCCTGGGCGGCCAGCCGCCGCAGGGCCTCGGTGGACAGGGTGCGGTCGAAGCCGACGCGTTCCCGGGTGGCCCCGATGAGGACCGGGCCCGAGGGGGTGCCCTCGACCACCGCCGAGGACTGGAGGGCGGCGGAGCCGCTGGCCACGTCGGCGATGTAGTCGGCGGCGTAGACCTTGTGCCGCACCACGCGCGGCAGCGGCTCGGTGACCAGGACGAACCCGCGGCGCGGGAGGACCGGCAGGCTCACGCCCGCCAGTTCCGCGACGCGCCCGCCCCAGGTGCCGGCCGCGTTCACCACGGCCGGGGCGAGGAGCTGCCGCCGCGGGGTGGCGACGCCCCGGACGGCGCCCGCCGCGTCCAGGAGGATGCCGGTGACCTCCTCCCCGAGGTGGACCTCCGCGCCGGACGCGGCTGCCGCGGCCAGCAGCGCCGCCGCCGCCAGGGCCGGCTGGACCTGGGCGTCCTGGGGGTAGTGGAAACCGCCGGCCGGATGGGGAGCGAGGTGGGGTTCCAGGTCGTGCAGGGCCCCGGCGGCCACCTCGGCCACCTCCACCCCCGCCGCGCGCTGGCCCTCGGTGAACCCGCGCAGGGCCTTGAGGGTGGTCTCGTCGGGGGCGACGACGAGGCCGCCCTTGGCCTCGTACTCGGTCTCCCCGGGGAGGGACGCCGCGAGTTCGCGCCACAGTCCGGTGGACAGCAGGGCGAGGTCGAGTTCCGGTCCCGCTTCCTTGTCGGAGACGAGCAGGTTGCCTTCGCCGGCACCGGTCGTGCCGCCCGCCACGGGGCCGCGGTCGACGACGGCCACGGAGAGTCCGGCGCGGGCCGCGTAGTAGGCGCACGCGGCCCCGACGACGCCGGCGCCGATGATCACGGCGTCCAGGGAGTGTCTCTTGAGCACGGCAGTAATATGTCACATTCTTCAGTGCCTGCCCAGACCGGTCCCGCGGCCTCGCGGACGACGGGACCGGTCCGGTCCGGATCAGCCGCGCAGCGGGCCCTCGCAGCTGTAAGCGGAGGTGCCCGCGACCTTGTTGCTCCAGATCTCCAGCGGACCGAAGGAGCAGTTCATGTCGGCGAGGTTGTTGGAGGCCGCGCCGGCCCGGTCGAGGATGAAGTAGTCGACCGTCTCGGACATGTCCTTGAAGTTCTGGTCGTCGCTGCGCCAGTTCTTCAGGTTCGCGCTGATCTTGCCGGTACAGGTGAAGCGGCGCTTGCCGGGCTCGCCGTTCTCCACGCAGTCCGGGGTGTTGTACGTGGCGGTGGCGAAGGAGGACTTCACCGAGGCGAGCGCCGAGTCCCGCAGCTGCTCGACCGGGGTGAAGGTGGTGTTCGGCACGAACAGCTGGTCGACCTTGGCGATCTGCGCGTCCAGGAAGCGGTCGTAGTCCCGCTGGAGGTAGGCGTCCCCGCCCAGCCGGTTGCGCCAGGCGTCGTACGCCACGACGTCGTTGTTGCGCAGGTGGGTGTACATCTCGCGCAGCAGCGAGGGCTTCTCGGCCCACAGGAACTCGAAGAAGGTCCCCGCGTAGCTGTAGAAGCGGAAGCCGTCGCCCTCGTAGGTGGCGTTCAGCAGCTGCTCCACCGACATCCGCGGGCCGCCGCCCGCGGTGTCGCTGATGATGCTCTTGACCAGGGACTTGCGGACGGCGATGCCGTTGTCACGGGTGGCACCGTCGAAGAACTCGGCCGTGCCCTCGTCCATGGCGGTCGTCCGGTCGCCCTCGTACCAGGGGCCCTCGCCGAAGAAGCCGGGGACGGCGTAGCGCCCGTTGAGGTAGTGCGTGTACTCGTGGCGGAAGAGCTCCTCGAGGGTGAGGGAGGAGTCCTGCGGGACACGGCGCTGGTAGGTGTAGAAGGTGGCGCCGTTCTCGATGTAGATGCCGCCGTTGTTCGTGTCGTAGCCGGTCAGGATGGGGTGGTAGTTCTCGTAGTCGGCGCGGGAGCCGTAGAGCACGATGTTCAGCGTGGAGTTGGGGTCGCCCGCGAGCGGCTGCTCGGTTCCCAGGACGCGGTGGTACTGGGCCTTGACCTGCTTGCTGGCGTAGTAGAGCTGGTCGACGGTGGCGCGGTCGAGACCCGTGCGGACCTTGATCGCACCGTTGTCGTAGGTGTAGGTGTGGGGGAAGATCCGCTTCTCGATGTCCTCCTTGCACACGCCGTAGGGCTTGCACGCCTCGTAGAAGTTCAGCCAGTTGACGAGCTTGGCCCACTGCTGGCTGCCGTCGCCGAAGGCGGTCTTGACGGGCCCCAGCAGGGCGCCGAGGTCGGCGACCGTCTGGTCGCGCAGGCCCTCGACCTGGCCGAAGCGCCCGTACTCGCTGAGCGCGTCGCGCGCCACCCACGCGTTGCCCGTGTCCTTGAGGTGGGTGTAGGAGGCAAAGGCCTTGAAGGCGGCGCGGTACGAGGGGTCGCCGGCGACCGCGGTGTGGAAGGCGGCGTCCTGGTTGCCCGGGTAGACGCCGAGGTAGTTGACGGAGAGCGCGGCGAGGGCGGCGCCCGCCCATCCGGCGTCCTGGTTCGTCGCCGTGTGCGCCGGGTCCATGGTGGCCAGGACCTTCTTGATGAGGCCGAGCTGGTGCTGGCGCAGGCCCGGGGCGCTGGCGGTGTAGAGGGCCTCGCGCAGGGTGCGGGCATTGGAAGGGGTCACGTCGAAGGTGCGGGCCGCGCCCCCGAAGTCGGCGACGGCCTGGCGCATGGCGTTCACCGTCGGGGCGTCGGTGACGTCGATCTCCCCGCGGGAGTGGTCGTGGTAGGCGACCGCGTGGAGGTAGGTGAACATCTCCTCCAGGTGGGAGGAGTTGCGGCCGTCGTGGGCGGCGGAGAGGGAGGATATCCGGCGGGAGACGGCCTGGACGTGCGCATCGGACATGACGGGGGCCAGCCGGGCGTCCCAGGTCCAGATGAGGTCACGCAGACAGCCGTCGGCGGTGACGGCCCGGTCGGCGAGGAAGTCCGCGAACTGCTCGGGGCCGAGGTTCGTGATCCCGTCGAGGGTGCAGGGGACGGCGACGGCGAGGCTCCGCGCGGTGGGCGCGGCCTGCGCCTTCGGGTACGCCTCGTTCCGGTCGGCCGGGGCGGCGGACTCGGCGGGGCCGGGGATCTTCCCGGCGGCCGCGGCGGCCGCGGCGGCCTGGCCCGCGCCGGGGGCCGGGGCGGGGGCCGGGGAGTTGTCCCCGGCGTCGGCGAAGCGCTCGACCTCGTCGAACGGGTTCGACCCGCGCGCCCCGGAGGTGAAGGTGCCGGGCGCCGGACTGCCCGCCACGGTGGCGGCGGCGGTCCCCCCGTCTGCGGCCTGGGTCACGCCCTGACCCGCGGTGACGAGGAGGGTGACCGCGACGGCGGTGGAGAGGAGGGACGTACGCACAACTCTGTGCTGGAACACCAAGATCTCCTGATGGGAAGGGAGGTGGGGGACGTGGTGCATGAGGTGCCGCGTCCGGTGAGGAGCGCGTGAACTGCCCTGCGTCACGCGGCGTTTGACGGGGATTAACGTGCCGCGGTGTGAGCTGTAACATAGTAATGTGAAATTGCACTGACAAGACCTGTGCGCCCACCAGTTCGCATCTTCTTGAGGGAGCCTCCGTGACCGACACCCCCTCCCGCCTCCACACGGGCAGCCACGACCTTCCGGTATCGCCTGAGTTGACCCGTTCCATGGCGGGCGGCTGGGCTGCGACTCCGCTGCCCGGCCCCGCGCGCGTCCCCGCGCACGCCGTCACCCCGGCCCGCCGGGCCCGGCTCTCGGCGCGCTTCCCGGGCGAGCGGCTGATCATCCCGGCGGGCCGGCTGAAGGTCCGCTCCAACGACTGCGACTTCCGCTTCCGCCCGCACAGCGCGTACGCCTGGCTGACCGGTCTGACCGGCGAGGACCAGGTCGGCCACGTCCTGGTCATGGAACCGTCGGGCCCGCACGCCCACGAGGCGGTGCTCTACCTGCGTCCGCGCTCGCCGCGCGCGGACGGGAACGAGGAGTTCTACCGGGACCGCCGGTACGGGGAGTTCTGGGTGGGGCGCAGGCCCGACCTGGCGGAGGCCGAACGCCTCACCGGCATCCGTTGCGCGCACCTGGACGCGCTCGGCTCGCCGGCCGGCCGCGAGGCGGGCACCGACGAGGAACTCACCATCGCACTGTCGGAGCTGCGCCTGGTCAAGGACGCGTGGGAGGTCGAACAGCTCCAGCTCGCGGTCGACCACACGACGGCGGGCTTCGAGGACGTCGTACGGGCACTGCCCCGCGCGCTCGCCCACCCGCGTGGCGAGCGGTGGATCGAGGGCGTCTTCGGCCTGCGCGCCCGGGCGGAGGGCAACGGCACCGGCTACGACACCATCGCGGCCTCGGGCGCCCACGCCTGCGTCCTGCACTGGATCCGCAACGACGGCCGGCTCGACGCGGACGAACTGCTGCTCCTGGACGCGGGCGTGGAGACGGACACCCTGTACACGGCGGACATCACCCGCACGCTGCCCCTGTCGGGCCGCTTCTCCCCCGTCCAGCGGCAGGTCTACGAACTGGTGCTGGCCGCCCAGGACGCGGGTATGGCGGCGCTGCGACCGGGTGCCAGCTTCCGGGACTTCCACCGGGCCGGGATGCGGGTGATCGCCGAAGGCCTGGCGGAATGGGGCGTCCTGAAGGACGCGGAGGGTGACCTGCACCGGCGGTACACCCTGTGCAGCAGCGGCCACATGCTGGGCCTGGACGTCCACGACTGCGCGAAGGCGCGGGACGAGACCTACCTGGACGGCGTGCTGGAGGAGGGCCAGGTCCTCACGGTGGAGCCGGGCCTCTACCTCCAGCCGGACGACGAGACCCTGCCCGCGGAGCTGCGCGGCATCGGCGTCCGCATCGAGGACGACCTGGTCGTCACGGCGGACGGGGCCCGGCTGATGTCGGGCGCGCTGCCGCGGACGGTGGCGGGCATCGAGGAGTGGATGGGCCGCCTGCTGGAGGGCTGAGCCCTGTCGTCACAGTGGCGCCGGTCAGGCCCGCGGCGTCCGGCGCCGTGCATCGCGAGGCGGAGGGGCGCCCCCCGTACTGGACGTACTCGGGTGCCCCGACAACGCGGCGAGGTGCGGTGCCGGACGCCGCGGGCCGGACGCCACTTCGACGACAGGGCCCAGGGGGTGTCTCCGGAACGGCTCCCGGGCGGGGCCGGCGGGGCCTCCCGTCCGCCGGACCGCGCCCGGGATGCCGGGCCGTGGGGTTACGGGAGGACCGCGAGGCCGTCGAGTTCCACCAGGGCCTGCTCGTCCCAGAGCCGGACCACCCCGATGACGGCCATCGCCGGATAGTCCCGCCCCGCCAGCCGGCGCCAGGCGCGGCCCAGTTCGGCGGCCCGCAGCCGGTAGTCGGCGACGTCCACCGCGTACACCGTCACCCGGGCCAGGTCCGCCGGGGTGCCGCCGGCCGCGGCCAGGGCGGCGAGCAGGTTGCCCAGGGCCTGTTCGAACTGCTCGGGCAGGCTCTCGCCCACCACCTTGCCCGAGGCGTCGAGGGCGGTCTGGCCTGCGAGGAACACCAGCCGCGAGCCGGTGGCGGCGACCGCGTGCGAGAAGCCCTTCGGGGGCGACAGCTCCGCCGGGTTGATCCGCTCCAGGCTCATCGCGCGGCCACCTCCCGGTACAGCTCCTTGGCGATGATCGTGCGCTGGACCTCGCTGGCCCCTTCGTAGATCCGCGGGGCGCGGACCTCGCGGTAGAGGTGCTCCAGCAGGTGACCCCGCTGGAGGGCGACGGCTCCGTGCAGCTGGACCGCGTGGTCCACCACGTACTGGGCCGTCTCCGTGGCCAGCAGTTTCGCCATGGCGGCGCGGCGGGGCACGTCCGGGGCGCCGCGGTCGTGGGCCCCGGCGGCCGCGTACACCAGCAGCCGGGCGGCCTCGGTGCGGGTGGCCATCTCCGCCACCCGGTGCGCCACCGCCTGGAGGTCGCGCAGCACCCCGCCGAAAGCGGTGCGGCCCGCGGTGTACGCGAGGGTCGCGTCGAGCGCGGCCCGGGCCATGCCCACCGCGAACGCGCCGACGCTGGGGCGGAAGAGGTTCAGGGTGTCCATCGCGACGCGGAATCCCCCGCCGGGCTCGCCCAGCAGGTCCCGCGGGCCGACCGGGACCCCGTCGAAGGCCAGTGCCCCGATGGGGTGGGGGGAGAGCATCTCCAGGGGCTCGCCGGAGAGTCCGGGGCGGTCCGCGGGGACGAGGAAGGCCGACACCCCCTTGGCGCCCGGCCCTTCACCCGTCCGGGCGAACACGGTGTAGAAATCGGCCTCCGGGGCGTTGGAGATCCAGCGCTTCTCCCCGCTGAGGCGCCAGCCGCCCGCGGGGTCCGGGGCGGCCGCCAGGGCCAGGGCGGCCGCGTCCGAGCCGGCCCCCGGCTCGCTCAGCGCGAAGGCCGCCACGGCGCGGCCGGCCCGGACGGCGGGCAGCCAGCGCTCGCGCTGCGCCTCGCTCCCGGCGCTGAGGACCGGGTGGGCGCCCAGCCCCTGCAGGGCGAGTGCCGTCTCCGCCTCCGTGCAGCCGTAGGCCAGGGATTCGCGCAGCAGGCACAGCTCCAGCGCGCCCGATGTGAAGACCCGTTCGAGCAGGCCCACCTCCCCCAGTGCCGCCAGGAGCGGCCGGTTGACCCGGCCCGGCTCCCCCTTCTCGGCCAGCGGCCTCAGCCGCTCCGCCGACAGTGCGCGCAACTGCCCGCACCACTCTTCCTGGTCCGCCCCGAGCGCGAATCCGGTCATCCGAATGTCCCCGCATCTATCGCGTCCTGTTGACTGCCGTCACCATCACGATACGCTCGTATCGCGTTGGCACGGCCGGCTCCACCCCAATCCGGACCGTCGCAAGGGGGCGTACCCGCCTTGGACCTCAAGCCTTCCGCTCACACCGACACCTTCGCCCGCGACCACCTGCCGCCCGCCGGCTCGTGGCCGCAGCTCCTCTTCGAGCTGCCCGAGCTCGCGTACCCCGACCGGCTGAACTGCGGGGCCGAGCTGCTCGACGCGACCGTCGCCCGCTTCGGGCCCGACCGCCCGGCGTTCCGCACCGGCGCGGGCGAGGTGTGGACGTACGGTGCGCTGCGCGAGCGCGTGGACCGCCTCGCCCACGTGCTCACTGTCGATCTGGGCGTCGTGCCCGGCAACCGGGTGCTGCTGCGCGGGCCCACCGGCCCCTGGCTCGCCGCGTGCTGGCTCGCGGTGATGAAGGCGGGGGCGGTGGCCGTCACCGTCCTGCCCCAGCAGCGGGCGCAGGAGCTGGCCACGGTCTGCGCCATGGCCCGGGTGCGCCACGCCCTGTGCCACGCGGACGTCCTCGACGACCTGGTCAGGGCCGAGGTGCCGGGGTTGCGCATCACCGCCTACGGGGGCGGGGGCGAGGACGACCTGCTGCGGCTGGCCGAGGCGCGGGCGGACGTGCCGTTCCGCGCCGTCGACACCTCCGCCGACGACGTCGCGCTCATCGCCTTCACCTCCGGGACCACGGGGCGGCCCAAGGGCTGCATGCACTTCCACCGGGACCTGCTGTCCGTGGCGGACACCTTCTCCCGCGCTGTGCTGCGCCCCCGTCCCGACGACGTCTTCGCGGGGAGTCCGCCGCTCGGGTTCACCTTCGGCCTCGGCGGACTGGTCGTCTTCCCCCTGCGGGCCGGCGCCTCCGCGCTGCTGCTGGAGGAGGCGGGGCCGCGCACGCTGCTGCCCGCCCTGGCGGAGCACGGCGTGACGGTGCTGTTCACGGCGCCGACCGCCTACCGGACGATGCTGGACGCGCTGGGCCCGTACGACGTGGGCGCGTACGACCTCTCCGCGCTGCGCCGCTGCGTCTCGGCCGGGGAGAACCTCCCCGCGGCGACCTGGCAGGCCTGGTACGAGCGCACCGGCCTGCGGATCATCAACGGCATCGGGGCCACCGAGCTGCTGCACATCTTCATCTCCGCCGCCGACGAGGACATCCGGCCCGGTACGACCGGCCGGGTGGTGCCGGGCTGGCAGGCCCGGGTGGTGGACCGGTCCGGCCGGCCGGTCGCGGACAACGAGCCGGGGCTGCTGGCCGTGCGCGGCCCGGTGGGCTGCCGGTACCTGGCCGATTCCCGGCAGGCCGAGTACGTACGGGACGGCTGGAACCTGACGGGCGACACCTACGTGCGGGACCCGGAGGGGTACTTCCGCTACGTGGCCCGCGCGGACGACATGATCATCTCGGCGGGTTACAACATCGCGGGCCCGGAGGTGGAGGAGGCCCTGCTGCGCCACCCGGGCGTGGTGGAGGCCGCGGTGGTCGGCCGCCCGGACGAGCGACGCGGGCAGGTCGTGGTGGCGTACGCCGTCACGCGGGAGGGCGTGACCCTCACGGAGGAGGACCTGCGCACCTTCATGCGGGCGGAGCTGGCCCCGCACAAGTGCCCCCGTTCCTTCGTCTTCCTGCCCGCCCTCCCCCGCACGGCGACCGGCAAGCTGCAACGCTTCCGGCTGCGCGAGCCGGGATCCGACCTGAGCGGCCGGACACCCCTACAGTGAAACCGTGGCCGAGCAGCACACTCCGCGATCCCTGATCGTCACCTTCTACGGGGCCTACGGGCGGGCCTTCGAGGGGCCGGTCCCCGTGTCCGCGCTGATCCGCCTGCTGGGCCCGGCCGGGGTGGACGCGCCGTCGGTCCGCTCGTCGGTGTCCCGGCTGAAGCGGCGCGGCTTCCTGCTGCCCGCCCGGGCGGCGGACGGTTCGGCGGCGTACGAGCTGTCCCCGGAGGCGCGGCAGCTGCTGGAGGACGGCGACCGGCGGATCTACGGCAGCCCGCCGCGCTCGCCCGAGTGGCTGGTGGCGGTGTTCTCCGTCCCGGAGCAGGAGCGCCACAAGCGGCACCTGCTGCGCTCCCGGCTGGCCCGGCTCGGCTTCGGCGCGGTGGCGCCGGGCGTGTGGATCGCCCCGGCCCAGCTGTACGAGGAGACCGCGCACACGCTGGAACGGCTGCACCTGACCCCGTACGTGGAACTGTTCCGCGGCGCCCACCTCGGCTTCGCCCCGACCGCCGAGGCGGTGGCCCGCTGGTGGGACCTGGCCTCGCTGGCCAAGCAGCACGAGGAGTTCCTCGACCGGCACGAACCCGCCCTGCGCGCCCTGCGGTCGGGCCCCGGCCCGACTCCGGAGGAGGCCTACCGCGGCTACCTCCTCGTCCTGGACGGCTGGCGCCGCCTGCCCTACGCCGATCCGGGGCTGCCGCGCGAGCTGCTCCCGGCCGGCTGGCCGGGCGACCGGGCGGCGGCGGTCTTCGCGGAACTCCACGCGCGGCTGCGGGACGTGGGCGCCGCCTTCGCGGGGCTCTGACGGGAATCCGGGTGCGCGGGGGCCCGTGCGGACGCGAGGATGGGCCATGACCTGGACCTTCACTCGTGACCTGACGGCGTACCTGGCGGCGGCGGGCCCCTCCGTGGCCGCACGGCCCGTGTCGGACACCATGCTGCTGACCACGGCGGACGCCCTGGAGCGGCGCGGCCCGCACGCCTTCGGCCCGGCGGACCCCTTCTTCGGCTGGTGGACGGGGGCCGACGGGGCGGTCTCCGGCGCACTGCTGTGCACCCCGCCGTTCCCCGTGCTGGTCGGCGCGTTGCCGCAGGAGGCGGCCCGGGCCCTGGGGGCCGCCCTCGCCACCGAACCGCTGCTCGCCGGCATCAGCGCTTTCAACGCCCGCCGGGCCGACGCCGACGTACTGGCCGGGAGCTGGGACAGGCCGTCCCGGTGCGCCGAGGAGAACCGCCTGTACCGGCTGGCCGGGCTCCGCGCCCCGGATCCCGCCCCCGCCGGACGGGCCCGCGCTGCCACCGAGGCCGACCTCCCGCTGCTGCTGGACTGGATCGGGGCCTTCGACCAGGAGGTGGGACGGCCCGGGGCGGGCTCCCCGGCCGCCCTGCGCGACCGGATCTCGTACGGCGGGATGCTGCTGTGGGAGGACGCCGGAGTCCCCGTCTCCCTGGCGTCCTTCTCCCGCCGGACCGGTCCGGCCTGCCGCGTCGGCCCGGTCTACACCCCGCCCGGGGCGCGCCGGCGCGGCTACGCCGCCGGGGTCACGCACGCGGCGAGCCTGGCGGCGCAGGCGGCCGGCGCCTCGGAGGTCCTCCTCTTCACCGACCTGGCCGACGGGACCAGCAACGGCGTGTACCTGCGGCTGGGTTACGTGCCGGTCGAGGACCGGGCGGAGGTGGTCGCCGTCTGACCGGCCGCGGCCGGCGGGCGCCCGTCAGCCGCGGCCGGTCGGCGGCGGACGGCTGCCCGCCCGGTAGGGGGCGGGCCAGGGCGCGGCCGGGCCCTCGTAGGACTGCTCGGCGGCGGCGTGCAGGGTCCAGTGGGGGTCGTAGAGGTGGGGACGGCCGAGGGCGCAGAGGTCCGCGCGTCCGGCCAGCAGCAGGGAGTTGACGTCGTCCCAGGAGGAGATCGCGCCGACCGCGATCACCGGGATCCCCAGTGCGTTGCGGATCCGGTCGGCGTAGGGCGTCTGGTACGAGCGCCCGTACTCGGGGGTCTCGTCCGCCACGACCTGGCCGGTCGAGACGTCGACGGCGTCCGCGCCGTGGGCGGCGAAGGCGGCCGCGATCTCCACCGCCTCCTGTTCCGAGGTGCCGCCGGCCGCCCAGTCGGTCGCGGAGAGGCGGACCGTCATGGGCCGGTCCGCGGGCCAGACGGCGCGGACGGCGTCGAAGACCTCCAGCGGGAAGCGCAGGCGGTTCTCCAGGGAGCCGCCGTAGGCGTCGGTGCGGTGGTTGGTCAGCGGGGACAGGAATCCGGAGAGGAGGTAGCCGTGGGCGCAGTGCAGTTCCAGCAGGTCGAAGCCGCAGGCGGCCGCACGGACCGCGGCGGCCGCGAAGTCGGAGCGGACCGCTTCCAGGTCGGCGGGGGTCGCCTCGCACGGGACGGCC
Source organism: Streptomyces sp. NPDC058646 (assembly GCF_042716875.1). Classification (NCBI taxonomy): domain Bacteria; kingdom Bacillati; phylum Actinomycetota; class Actinomycetes; order Kitasatosporales; family Streptomycetaceae; genus Streptomyces; species Streptomyces sp. NPDC058646. Next base: position 199,425 of record NZ_JBHXRK010000006.1, read on the forward strand.
GAGACGCCCGGCCGGTAGGGCAGGGGGGAGGCGGCCAGCAGCGGCCAGTTCCCGTCCGGGAGCGGCTCGTCCATCCCCTCCCACATCACCCGTGTCGAGCCCTTGCGGCCCGCGTGCCCGAGCTGGACGCCCAGCGCGGTGCCGGGTGAGGAGGTGTGCACGAAGTCGGCGATCCGTTTCCACGCCGTCGCCTGCTCCTGCGCGTACAGGCCGGTGCAGCCGGGGGTGATCCGGCCTTCGGCGCTGACGCAGACCATTTCCGTCATCACCAGGGCGGCCCCGCCGAGGGCCCGCGCGCCGAGGTGTGTCAGGTGGAAGTCCCCGGGGACGCCCTCCACGGCCGAGTACATGTCCATCGGCGAGACCACGACCCGGTTGCGCAGGGTGAGTCCGCGCAGGGTGAACGGGGTGAACATCGGCGGGGTCCGCTCGTCCGGGGAGCCGAAGTCCCGTTCCACGGACCGGGTGAACCGCTCGTCGCGCATCCGCAGGTTGCCGTGGGTGACCCGGCGGCTGCGCGTGAGCAGGTTGAAGGCGAACTGCCGGGCGGGCTGGTCCACGTACCCGGCGATCTCCTCGAACCAGCGCATGCTGGCGGCGGCCGCCCGCTGGGTGCTGGCCACCGCGGGACGGCGCGCCGCCTCGTACGCGGCGAGTGCGGACGGAACGTCCGGGTGCGCGGCGACCGCTTCGGCGAGGGCGAGGGCGTCCTCCACGGCCAGTTTGGTGCCGGATCCGATGGAGAAGTGCGCGGTGTGGGCCGCGTCGCCGAGCAGGGCCACCTTGCCGTGCGACCAGCGCTCGTTCGCGACGGTACGGAACCGGGTCCACGCCGAGCGGTTCCCGCGCAGCGGCCGCCCGCGCAGGGCCTCGCTGAAGATCTTGGCGCAGCGGGCCGCCGACTCCTCCTCGTCGCACAGGTCGAGGCCCGCCGCCGTCCACACCTCCTCGCGCATCTCCACGATCACGGTGGAGGCGTCCGCGGAGTACGGGTAGGCGTGCAGCTGCATCACGCCGTGCTCGGTCTCGGCGACCTCGAAACGGAAGGCTTCGAAGGCGAAGTCGGCGGCCAGCCAGATGTACCGGCAGCGGCCGCTCGTCACCGTCGGCCGGAAGTGGGCGGCTGCGCCCTGCCGGACCGCACTGTGCACCCCGTCCGCGGCGACCACCAGGTCGTGGGAGGCGACCAGGGCGCCGGCGTCGGGGGCCTCGGCGCGGAAGCGCAGGCGGACGCCCAGTCCGGCACAGCGCTCGTGCAGGATCTCCAGCAGCCGGCGCCGGCCGAGGGCCGCGAAGCCGTGGCCGCCGGAGGTCAGCAGCCGGCCCCGGTGGACGACGTCCACGTCGTCCCAGCGTACGAACTCCGCGCTGAGGGCGGCGTGGACGACGGTGTCGGCCCGCTCGATGCCGCCGAGGGTCTCGTCGGAGAGGACCACGCCGAAGCCGAAGGTGTCCTCGGGGGCGTTGCGTTCCCACACCTCGACGGCGTGGCCCTGCCGCGCCAGGAGCGCCGCGGCGTACAGTCCTGCCGGCCCGCCGCCCACGACGGCGACCCGCAGTGCGCCGGGCACGGCGCTACCTGCCCTTCCAGTGCGGCGGCCGCTTCCCGGTGAAGGCCGCGTGGAACTCCGCGTAGTCCTCGCCGTTCATCAGCAGCGCCTGGGTGGCCGCGTCGAGTTCGACGGAGGCGGCCAGGGGCATGTCGAGTTCGGCGGTGAGCAGTGCCTTGGTCTGTGCGTAGGCGAGGGCCGGTCCGGCGGCCAGGTGCGCGGCCAGCTCGGCGGCCCGTACGTGGGCCTTGCCCTCGTCGGTGAGTTCGCTGAGCAGCCCGATCCGCTCGGCCTCGGGCGCGCGTACGGCCTCGCCGAGCATCAGCAGCCGGGTGGCGTGGCCGAGGCCGACGACCCGGGGCAGGAGGTAGGCGGCGCCCATGTCCCCGCCGGAGAGGCCGACCCGGGTGAAGAGGAAGGCGAAGCGGGCGGTGGGGTCGGCGATGCGGAAGTCGGCGGCGAGGGCGAGGACGGCTCCGGCTCCGGCGGCGACCCCGTGCACGGCGGCGATCACCGGGAAGGGGCATTCGCGGATGGCCCGCACCACCTGGCCGGTCATCCGGTTGAAGTCGAGGAGCTGGGCGGTGTCCATGGCGAGGGTGGCACCGATGATCTCGTCCACGTCCCCGCCGGAGCAGAAGCCGCGGCCCTCGCCGCCGAGCACGAGGGCCCGTACGGAGCGCTCACGGGACAGTTCGGCCAGCAGGTCGCGCAGGTCCGCGTAGGCGGCGAAGGTCAGCGCGTTCAGCTTCTCGGGGCGGTCGAGGGTGACGGTGGCGACGCCGTCCTGCCGGGTCACCCGGAGGTGGCGCCACCGTTCGGTCGCTGAGGTGGAACCGGTGAAGGGGCTCACACCACAGACGGTATCACTGGATCGTGACCATCGTCACAGAAACGCGACAGATGAGTGAAGGGGCGTGGGGCGCGGTGCGCCAGGGCACTGAGCACCGGGTGCGGGTACCGCCCCACCGCGCGCGGCAAGGCCGTGTGGTTCACCCTGTCCGCGCGGCCGTGCCCGGCATGACTATGCGCCGGGCTCCGCTCCGGAGCCGGTGAGCGTGGCGACGAGGACGGCCTTGATGGTGTGCAGCCGGTTCTCGGCCTCGTCGAAGACCACCGAGTGCGCCGACTCGAACACCTCGTCGGTCACCTCCAGGGAGGCGAGCCCGTGGCGCTCGTGGATGCCCCGGGCGACCTCGGTGCCCAGGTCGTGGAAGGCCGGCAGGCAGTGCATGAACTTCACGTCCGGGTTCCCGGTGGCCCTCAGGACGTCCATGGTCACCGCGTACGGGGCCAGGGCCGCGATCCGCTCGTCCCAGACCTCCCTGGGCTCCCCCATGGACACCCAGATGTCGGTCACGACGAAGTCGGCCTGGCCGACCCCCTCGCCGATCTCCTCGGTCAGGGTGATGCGGGCGCCGCTGCCCTCCGCGAGCTCCCGGGCCGCGGTCACCACCGACTCCGCCGGCCAGTACGCCTTCGGCGCCACGATCCGCACGTCCATGCCCAGCAGGGCACCGGTGACGAGATACGAATTGCCCATGTTGAAGCGGGCGTCGCCCAGGTAGGCGAAGGCGATCCGCTCCAGCGGCTTGTCGCTGTGCTCGGTCATGGTCAGGAGATCGGCCAGCATCTGGGTGGGGTGCCAGTCGTCGGTGAGGCCGTTGAAGACCGGCACGCCGGCGTGGGCCGCCAGCTCCTCGACGACGCCCTGGCTGTCACCCCGGTACTCGATGCCGTCGAACATCCTGCCGAGCACGCGGGCGGTGTCCCTGACCGACTCCTTGTGCCCCATCTGCGAACCCGAGGGGTCGAGGTAGGTGGTGTGGGCACCCTGGTCGGCGGCGGCGACCTCGAAGGCGCAGCGGGTGCGCGTGGAGGTCTTCTCGAAGATCAGCGCGATGTTCTTGCCCCGGAGCAGGCGCTGCTCCGTCCCGGCCTTCTTGGCGGCCTTCAGCTCGGCGGCGAGCTCGACGAGGCCGCGGAACTCGGCGGCGGTGAAGTCGAGCTCCTTGAGGAAACTGCGGCCGGCGAGATCGGTGGCCATGGCGTCGCTCCAGCGTCACGGTGACAGGGGATGCTGGAAGTCTATACGATCCTATGCATTCATATACAGGCCGGGGCCTCCCGTACCGGCCCGCGGGCCCGCCCGGACCTGCGCCCGGGCGAGCCCGCGGACACCCCTGGACCACCGGAGCGCTAGACCGCGTCCCGCTCCACGGGGCAGCTCATGCAGCGCGGACCGCCCCGGCCGCGCCCCAGCTCGCTGCCCGGGATCTCGATCACCTCGATGCCCTCCTTGCGCAGGTGGGTGTTGGTCGTCACGTTCCGCTCGTACGCGACCACCACCCCCGGCTCGACGGCCAGCACGTTGCAGCCGTCGTCCCACTGCTCGCGCTCCGCCGAGTGCACGTCCTGCCGTGCGGTCAGCACCCGGATCCTGTCCAGCCCGAGCGCCGCGGCGACGGCCCGGTGCATGTGCTCGGGCGCATGGTCGGTCACCTTCAGGTCGGAGGCCCCGGCTCCCGGCTCGATCGTGTAGGAGCGGAGCATGCCGAGCCCCGCGTACTGAGTGAACGTATCTGCGTCGACCATCGTCATCACCGTGTCCAGGTGCATGAAGGCCCGCCGCTTGGGCATGTCGAGCGCCACGATGCTCGTCGCCGACCCGGCCGCGAACAGGCCCCGGGCCAGCATCTCCACGGCCTGCGGCGTGGTCCGCTCGCTCATCCCGATCAGCACCGCCCCGTTGCCGAGGACCAGCACGTCCCCGCCCTCGATCGTCGAGGGGTAGTCCGCCTGCCCCTGCGACCAGTAGTGGAAGGCTCCGGAGGAGGTGAACAGCGGGTGGTGCTTGTAGATCGCCTCGAAGTGGACGGTCTCGCGCTGCCGGGCCGGCCAGCGCATCGCGTTGATGGACACCCCGTCGTAGATCCAGGCCGAGGTGTCCCGGGTGAAGAGGTGGTTGGGCAGCGGCCCCAGCAGGAAGTCGTCCAGTTCCATGGCGTGGAAGCGCACCGACACCGGCTCGGCGTGCCGCTCCAGGAACTCCCGCTTGGTCATACCTCCGACGAGCGCCTCGGCCAGGGCGGCCTCGCTCAGCCCGTCGAAGACCGACCGCAGGTGGTCGGTGGCCAGCGGCCCGTACTCCTTCTCGTCGAAGACCCGGTCCAGGACGAGGTGTCTGGCCTCCGGGATGGCGAGGGCCTCGCACAGCAGGTCACCGAAGAGGTGGACCTCCACGCCCCGGTCGCGCAGCACGTCCGCGAAACCGTCGTGCTCCTGGCGGGCCCGGCGCACCCACAGCACGTCGTCGAAGAGCAGTGCGTCCTTGTTGCTCGGTGTGAGCCGCTTCAGCTCCAGGTCGGGCCGGTGGAGGATGACGCGGCGCAGCCGCCCGGTCTCGGAGTCGACATGGAATCCCATGCCGTACACGTTCGCAGACCGGGCGGCCGTTTGACGTGGCGTCTGCTCAGCGGGGGGTGGCGAGGCCCAGAAGCGCCGACGGCGCACCGGTCAGCTCCGGGGCGATCAGGCCCAGCTCGGGCGTGGTCAGGTTCGGCAGACCGGAGTTGGAACCGTCCGGCATCGTCAGCGGGGAACCGACGAGCAGCCCCGGGGTCCGCGTGCGCAGGGTGCCGGCCGGGGACTCCAGGGACCCCTCGCCGTCCGTCTCCGGTGCGCCCAGCAGGTTCGGCACCGGCGAGGTGACGAGGGTGTCGCCGAGCTCGGTGCCGATCGGGACCACGGGGAGCAGCGGGGTGGGGAGCATGTCCCCCGTGTGGTGGCGCGGCGCCTCGGGCGCACCGACCACCGGGACCGGCACTCCGGTGGCCACGCGGGGGGTGTCCACCCCCAGGGTCGTCTTCACGGCGTCCAGCGGGACACCGACCGGGACCGAGTCGGCCACGGCCGGGGTGGCCGCGCCGGCCGCGGCCATACAGGTCATGAGCGCCGCAATGCTTCCGCGCGCGGTCATCTTCATAGGTGATGTTCCGTCCTTCCAGGGTCGCGGACACTCCGCTGCCCTGGATGAACGATCCCGCCGGTGGTTTTCCCGGAGTTCTCCGCGAAAGTTCCCCCATACGACCTAATTCGAGGCCGTACGGGGGCCCCGGCTTTACGCCCCGGCCCGGGAGCCGGGACCCCGGGGGCCGGGGCCGCGCGTCAGAGGCGGGGGTCGACGGGCTCCGACTCCAGGGCGAGCACCGCGAAGACGGCCTCGTGGACCCGCCACAGCGGCTCCTCGGCCGCCAGCCGGTCCAGCGCCTCCAGCCCGAGCGCGTACTCGCGCAGGGCCAGCGAGCGCTTGTGCCCGAGGAACCGGCCGCGCAGCCGCTCCAGGTTGTCCGGACGGGTGTACTCCGGGCCGTAGATGATCCGCAGGTACTCGCGTCCGCGCACCTTCACGCCGGGCTGGACCAGGCGGCCCTTGCCGTCGCGGGCGTACGCCTGCAGCGGCTTGACGACCATGCCCTCACCGCCGGCCGCCGTCAGTTCCGTCCACCACTGCGTGCCGGCCCGTACGGAATCGGGGTCTGCGGTGTCCACCAGGATCCGGCCGGTGCGCCGCAGCAGGCCGGTGCCCGCCGCCTCGTCGGCCGCCACGAGGCGGTCGAGCCAGAACAGCTGCTCGTCGTGCGGGACCGCGGCGAGCGACCGCCCGGCCGCCGCCAGCAGCTGGAACGGGGCGAACCGCACCCCGTCCAGCCCGTCGGTGGTCCAGCAGTAGCGGCGGTACGCCTCGGTGAAGGCGGCCGCGTCGGCGGCCCGGTCGCGCTGGCGCTCCAGCAGGGCGCCGGTGTCGATGCCCCGGGCGGACGCCGCTTCCAGCGCCGCGATCGCGTCCGGGAAGACGGCCCCGGAAGCCGCGCCCACGGCCGCGTACTGGTTGCGCAGCAGCCCGCCGGACTTCAGCGACCAGGGCAGCAGTTCCCCGTCGAGCAGCAGCCAGTCCGTGCCCAGTTCCTCCCACAGCCCGGCGTCGGTGACGGCCGACCGGAGCCGCGCGAGGACCTCCTCGGTGACCTGGGGGTCGTGGAAGAAGGGGCGCCCGGTGCGGGTGTAGACGGAGCCGGTCGGCCCGTCGGTGCCGAACCTCTCGCGGGCCGTCCCCGCGTCCTTGCAGACGAGGACGGTGGCGCGGGAGCCCATGTGCTTCTCCTCGCACACGACCTGGGCGATGCCGTCCTTGAGGTACTGGGCGAAGGCCTCGGCCGGGTGCTCCAGGTAGCCGGGCTCCTGCGAGGTGGCGGTCGGCGCCATGGTCGGCGGCAGGTAGGGCACCAGCCGGGGGTCCACCGCGAAGCGGCTCATGACCTCCAGGGCGGCGGCCGCGTTCTCCTCGCGCACGGTGACGTTGCCCAGGTGGCGGGTCTCCACCACCCGGCGCCCGTGCACGTCGGCCAGGTCGAGCGGGCGCCCGTCGTGCCCGCCGGGCGCCTCGGCGACCAGCGGCTTGACCGGCTCGTACCAGACCTTCTCGGCCGGCACGTCGACCAGTTCGCGCTCCGGCCAGCGCAGGGCGGTCATCTTCCCCCCGAACACCGCGCCGGTGTCGAGGCAGATGGTGTTGTTGATCCAGGAGGTGTCCGGCACCGGGGTGTGGCCGTAGACGACGACCGCCTTGCCCCGGTAGTCCTCGGCCCACGGGTAGCGCACGGGCAGGCCGAACTCGTCGGTCTCGCCCGTGGTCTCCCCGTACAGGGCGTGCGAGCGCACCCGGCCGGAGGTGCGGCCGTGGTACTTCTCCGGCAGCCCGGCGTGGCAGACGACGAGCTTGCCGCCGTCGAGGACGTAGTGGCTGACGAGGCCGCGGATGAACTCGCGCACCTCGGCGACGAACTCCTCCGGCTCCCCCTCCAGCTGCTCGATGGTCTCGGCGAGGCCGTGGGTCCGCTGGACCTTGGATCCCTTCAGGTAACGGCCGAGCTTGTTCTCGTGGTTCCCGGGCACGCACAGGGCGTTGCCGGACTTCACCATGCCCATGACCCGGCGCAGCACGCCCGGGCTGTCCGGTCCGCGGTCGACGAGGTCGCCGACGAAGACGGCGGTGCGGCCCGCGGGGTGGATTCCGTCCTCGTAGCCGAGCTTCGCGAGCAGGGTCTCCAGCTCGGAGGCGCAGCCGTGGATGTCGCCGATGATGTCGAAGGGGCCGGTGAGGTGGGTGAGGTCGTTGAAGCGCTTCTCCAGGACGACCTCGGCGGTCTCTGCCTCCTCCACCGAGCGCAGCACGTGCACCTTGCGGAAGCCCTCGCGTTCCAGTCCGCGCAGCGAGCGCCGCAGGTCGCGGCGGTGGCGCTGGATGACGGCGCGCGGGAGCCCGGCCCGGTCGGGGCGGGTGGAGTTGCGCGCGGCGCAGACCTCCTCGGGCATGTCGAGGACGATGGCGATGGGCAGGACGTCGTGCTCGCGGGCGAGCTGGACCAGCTGCCTGCGGGCGTCCGCCTGGACGCTGGTGGCGTCGACGACGGTGAGGCGGCCGGCGGCGAGACGCTTGCCGGCGATGAAGTGCAGGACCTCGAAGGCGTCCTTGCTGGCGCTCTGGTCGTTCTCGTCGTCGGCGACGAGGCCCCGGCAGTAGTCGGAGGAGAGGACCTCGGTGGGCTTGAAGTGCTTGCGGGCGAAGGTGGACTTGCCCGAGCCGGTGGCCCCGATCAGGACGACGAGGGACAGGTCGGTCACGGGCAGCACGCGGCCCCGGGACGTCGGTGCGGCCTCGGCGGCCGTGCCCCCGCCGGCTGCGGCGGGCGCGGCGGCTGCCCCGGCGGACGGGCCGGCGGTCCGGGTGTCGTTCCCGGTGCCGGTGGTCTCGGTGGTTCCGGTGGTTCCGGTGGTCTCGGTGGTCATGCCGCCTCGCCCTCCTTCGGGGTCTCGTTGTCGGTGACGGCGGTGAAAACGGCCATCTGGGTCGGCGGTCCGACCTCGGGGTCGTCGTCCCCGACGGGGACGAACCCGACGCCGTACCCGTGGCGTCCGGCGACGTCGCGCGCCCAGGTCCGGAACTCCTCGCGGGTCCACTCGAAGCGGTGGTCACGGTGGCGGACGTGCCCGGCGGGCAGGGTCTCCCAGCGGACGTTGTACTCCACGTTCGGGGTGGTGACGAGGACCGTACGGGGGCGGGCCGCACCGAACACCGCGTACTCCAGCGCGGGCAGCCGCGGCAGGTCCAGGTGCTCGATGACCTCGCTGAGCACGGCCGCGTCGTAGCCGGTCAGGCGCTTGTCGGTGTAGGCGAGCGAGCCCTGCAGGAGCTGGACGCGGGCACTCTGGCGCTCCCCCATCCGCTCCAGCCGCAGCCGCTTGGCCGCGGTGCTCAGCGCCCGCACGGACACGTCGACCCCCACGATCTCGGTGAAGGACACGTCTGCGAGCAGCGTCTGCACCAGCTGGCCCTGACCGCAGCCGAGGTCGAGCACCCGCGCGGCGCCCGCGGCGCGCAGGGCCGCCAGGATCGCCTCGCGCCGCTGCACGGCGAGCGGTACCCGCCGCTCCGTGGTGTCCGCGGTGGCCGCGTCGTCGTCGACGGCGTCGTCGAGTTCCTCGACCTCGCTGCCGTCGGCCTCGGCGAGACGGACCAGCTCGAGGCGCTCCAGGGCGTTCTGGGTCAGCCGCTTGTGGCGGGCCAGGTAGCGGGAGCTGATCAGGCCGTTCTCCGGGTGGGCGGCGAGCCAGCCGTCTCCGGCGCGGAGCAGTTTATCGACCTCGTCGGGGGCGATCCAGTAGTGCTTGGCGTCGTCGAGCACGGGCAGCAGGACGTACAGCTGCCGCAGGGCGTCCGCGAGGCGCAGCTCGCCCTCCAGCACGAGCCGCACGTAGCGCGAATCCCCCCACTCGGGGAACTGCTCGTCGAGCGGTACGGCTTCCACCTGGACGAGGTCCCAGCCGAGCGGGTCGAACAGCCGGTGCACCAGCTCCGCCCCGCCGCGGGCGGGCAGTGCCGGTACCTCGATCCGCAGCGGGCGCGCCTGCTCCGGCAGGTCCGGGCGGGCGGCGCACCGGCCCTTCAGCGCGCTGCGGAACACGCCGCTGAGGGCGACGGCCAGCAGCGAGGAGGCCGCGTACGGACGGTCGTTGACGTACTGCGCGAGTGCGACGTCCGGAGCCCCGCCCCGGCCCTTGCCCTGGCCGCGCCGCACGAGCGCGACGGGATCCACCTCCAGCAGCAGGGCCGCCGTGCACCGCTCGGCCGTGGCCTCGGGGTAGAACACGTGGGCGGTGCCGTGGGAGGTGGAGAACGCCTGCGTCTTCCCGGGATGCTTGTGCAGCAGGTAGCCCAGGTCCGTCGCGGGTCGTTCAGGGGAGCCGGTGGTGGAGATCGTCAGGAACACACGGCCGATTGTGGCTGGCCACCGGGGTGCACCGCCCCTTATTTTCCGCGCGGCGGGCCCGCCCCCGCGGCCGCGGCCAGCGCGGCGATCCGGTCGGGTCCGATACGGCAGCAGCCACCGGTGAGGCGGGCTCCGGCGCGGCGCCAGGCGGCGGTGGGCCAGGGGGCGGCCTCCTCGGGGGCGTGCCAGGTGCGGGTGGCGGCGTCCCAGACGGAGCCGTCGTTGGGGTAGGCCACGAGCGGCGCGCGGGTGACGGAGGCGGCTGCTTCGAGGGCGGGCAGGACCTCCGACGGGTCGCAGCAGTTGACGCCGAGGGCGATGACCTCCGGCGTCCCGGCCGCGAGCGCGAAGGCCTCGGGGAGGGGCAGGCCCGAGCGGGTGCGGCCCCCTTCGACGGTGTAGCTCAGCCAGGCCCGGGCGCCCGTCCCGGCGAGGATGCCGAGCAGGGCCTCGGCCTCGTCCGGGTCGGGGACGGTCTCCAGGGCCAGCACGTCGGGTCCCGCGGCGAGCAGGGCCTCGATCCGGGGCCGGTGGAAGTCGGCGAGTTCCCGCACGGTCAGGCCGTACCGGCCGCGGTACTCGGAGCCGTCCGCAAGGACCGCACCGTACGGGCCCACGGAGGCGGCCACCCACACCTCGTGGTCGGCGGCCTCGGCCGCGCGGACGGCGAGGTCCACGCTGCGCCGCAGCAGCGCTGTGGTCGCGGCGCGGTCGTGACCGTGGGCGGCGAAGGCGTCGTAGCCGACCTGGTAGGAGGCGGTGATCAGCACCTCGGCGCCGGCCCGGGCGTACGCCGTGTGGGCGGCCTCGATCTGGTCCGGCCGCTCGGCGAGCACCCGGCCGGACCAGAGGGCGCCGGACAGGTCGCAGCCCTGCGCGGCGAGCTGATTGCTCAGCCCGCCGTCCAGGACGAGGGACCTGCGGCCGAGGGCTTCGGCGAGCGGGCCGGACGCGCGGGGCACGGTGGCGGTCCCTGCCGTCAGCCGAGCTGGGACATGACCCGGGAGGAGATCAGCTCCAGGTGTTCCAGGTCGTCGAGGTCGAGCAGCTGGAGGTAGGCGCGGGAGGAGCCGACGGCCGCGTAGGTGCCGAGCTTGTCCACGACCTCGGCCGGGGAGCCGGCCAGGCCGTTGGCCTTGAGCTCGTCCACGTCACGGCCGATGGCGGCGGCCCGGCGGGCCACCTCGGCGTCGTCCTTGCCCACGCAGACCACCAGGGCGTTGGAGTAGACGAGCTCGTCGGCCCGGCGCCCGGCCTCCTCGGCGGCCTCCCGGACCCGGCCGAACTGGCGGGCGCTGTCCGCGACCGACGCGAACGGCATGTTGAACTCGTCGGCGTACCGCGCGGCCAGCCGGGGGGTGCGCCGCGTGCCGTGGCCGCCGATGAGGACGGGCACCTTGGCCTGGGCGGGCTTGGGCAGCGCGGGCGAGTTCTCCACCTGGTAGTGCCGGCCCGCGTAGTCGAAGCGGCCGCCGGGCCCGGTGGCCCACAACCCGGTGACGATCGCCAGCTGCTCCTCCAGCCGTGCCATCCGCTCCGCCGGGAAGGGGATCCCGTAGGCCTTGTGCTCCTCCTCGAACCAGCCCGCACCGAGGCCGAGTTCGACGCGGCCGCCGGACATCTGGTCGACCTGGGCCACCTGGATGGCCAGGACGCCGGGAAGCCGGAAGGTACCGGCCGTCATCAGCGTGCCCAGCCGGATCCGCCTCGTCTCGCGGGCCAGGCCCGCGAGGGTGATCCAGGCGTCCGTGGGGCCGGGCAGGCCGTCGGCCGAGCCCATCTTGAGGTAGTGGTCGGAGCGGAAGAACGCGTCGAAGCCGAGGTCCTCCGTGGCCTTGGCGACGGCCAGGAGGGTGTCGTAGTCGGCGCCCTGCTGGGGCTCGGTGAAGATGCGAAGGTCCATGTCTTCCATCCTGCCCTCCCCCACCCCTGCCGGGTGAATCTGCGTCAACCGGCAGGTCCTCCCGGGCCCCGCCAGTGACCGGCCCGGAGGGGGATCGTTGGCTCGGTCGGAGCCGGGCCGCCGGCCCGCGCGCCGGCGGCCCATCGCCGGTGCGTCCACCGCCCCCTTCCGCACCGGAAGGGCCAGGGCCGAGGAGGCCGCCATGTCCCAAGAGGCCGTGCCGGAGACCCCCCGCCAGACCGCACCCACCGGACAGGCGGCGCACGACGTCCCCACCCGGGGCGGCGCGCCGAAGGGCCTGCTGCAGCAGATGGAAGAGCTGATGGCGGCGCTGAACGCCGACCTCTCGCAGCTCGACGCCGACCTCCGGTCCTCCACGGACCGCACCCCGGCCGGATCCGACGCGTCGCCGACCGCGGGCAGCCGCACCAGCGGAAGCGAGTGCCCGTCCTACCGGTCGTCGTGACCGTACGGGTCCCGTCCCCCGCGACGGGACCCCACCCGTGCCGAACCCCTGCCGGGCGCCGCGCCTACCAGGCCCATCAGGGCTGAGGCCCCGCGTACCGGGGACCCACCTCGCCGGAACCACCCGGACGACGCCACCGGGCACCGGGCCCCAGCGTGCCGGACCCACCCCAGGCCCCGCGCACCGGACCAACCGAGCCGGAGCCCCCCGGGCAGCTCCACCGGGGGTGCCGGATCCACGCATACCGGACCCGCCCAGGCCGGAGGCCCCGCGTACCGGACCCACCCCGGCAGGCTGCGCCCGTCGCGGGACCCGATCAGGCCACGCCGGAGGTGGAGCCGCGTTCGCGGACCGTCAGGCGGCGCAGCAGCGCACGGACTCGGTCGCTCGACTCGTCCGCCGCGTCGATCGACTCTATGCACTGCCAGTACAAGGCCTCGTCGTCCGTCGCGCAGGCGACGCCGACCAGTGCTATCCCCACTTCTCCCAGCAGCGCCTGGAGCCCGAGCAGTGTCTGGCGGACGTCCGCCACCCCGGTCAGTTGCGCCGCCCGCGGCGGGTGGTCGGGCGCGATGCCCTCGCCGCACAGGGCCGCGCGGTCGAGCACGCCGCAGCCTCTGCCTCCCGCCTCACCCAGTCCTCTGGCCTCCGGTCTCAGCTCCGGCGGCCCGGTGACAGCCAGCCAGCCCCCCAGTCCCTGTGCGAGCGCCTGGGCCTGCCAGGCCTCGCCCACGATGTCCCACGCAGCCCCGCTCTGTGCCAGCGCGTGCCGGCCGGCCGCGATGAGCCGTACCGCATCCATATGCCGTCCCCCGTCCGCACGACATCCCGCCGTTCCCATCACTACCCAGAGTGAGGGCAATGGGCCAGTAAAGCCAGGGGTATTCGGAAATTGTGGACACAATCGTGATTGTGGACGAGGCCATCACTCCGAAGAGTGACGATGAGGGGTCGAAGCACCCGGAACCGGGAAGCGCAGCTCGTTTCTCTCGATCTTCGCGGCCAGCGCATCCAGCACATCCACCCCCAGAACCTCACAGAACTGCAGCAGATACGCGAGCACGTCGGCCACCTCGTCGGCCACCCGGTGCGCGGTCTCCGGCCTCCGCATCACCACCGCCGACTGTTCCGGCGTCAGCCACTGGAAGATCTCGACCAGTTCGGCCGCTTCCACGCTCAGGGCCACCGCGAGGTTCTTGGGGGTGTGGTACGGCTCCCAGCCCCGCGCCGCAGCGAACTGAGCCAGGCGGCGCTGCAGTTGGTACAGCCGCTCCTCCGGCCGCCCTTCCGGCCGCCCCTCGTGCCCGCCCGCGGCCCCCTCCGTGTCGCCCGTGCCGTCCGTACCGCCCCTGCCATCCATGTCGTTCACGGGGTCAGGTCTACCACCGTGACGCCCGGGATCCCACGGCCCAGCTCGGCCGCCGCCTCCCCCACCGCTGCCACCAGCCGGACGTGTCCCCGGCCGCAGGAGAGCAGGGCCAGGCGCAGCAGTTCGGCGGTCTGCCGCCGGTCGAGACCGAGGTCGAAGCCGTCCGCGAGGATCGTCAGCGCCTGCTGCGCGGAGAGCAGTTCGGCGGCGGGGTCCATGGCCAGTACCCCGGGTCCGGTCAGCAGGACCAGCGCCAGCGCGAGGAAGCGCAGCTCGCCCGCGCCGAGGCGGCCGATCTCCGTGGCGGGCCGGCCGGGGCCACGTTCCAGGAGCGCGGTGACGGGACCGTCCCCGGCGGCCCGTACGTCCAGCCCCGCGACGTGCCCCGCGCAGCCGGTACCGGCGGCTCCGGCGAGCAGCGCGTGCCGGGTGCCGCATTCGTGCCGGGTCCGGCGCAGTACGTCGGCCAGGTTGGCGCAGTCGCCCAGCAGCCGGCCCTCCCCCTGCGGGGCGGGCGCGCGCATGCGCTCGGGGCGGGGTGCGCACGGGAACACCGAGCGCAGGGCCACCACCACTTGCTCGGCGGCGGCCAGTACCTGCCGCTGTCCGGCCGTGGCGCCGGCCACGCGGAGCGGCAGCAGGGCCGTGCCGAGCCGGTCGTCGGGGAGCGGGGCCCGGGTGACGCCGGTGGCGCCCCCGGTCAGCCAGGCGGCCTGCACGGAGGCGCGGCCGGGATCGCGCAGGGCGGTGCTGAGCAGGATCTGGCCGTCCTGCGCGAGCCGTTCGCCGACGATCCGCAGGGCGGGCTCGGCCTGCACGGCGAGGTCCAGCCGGACGGGCCCGGCGGGCCCGTCGACGGTGCAGCCGATGCGGAAGCCGCGGCGCCGGTCGGCGTCGGGGACCGCCCGGTCCGGGATGCGGGCACCCGGGTCCGGGAAGGCCTCCTCCAGCGTGGCGCCGGAGCCCAGGGCGGCCAGGGCCTCGTAGGCGGCCAGGACCTGGGACTTGCCGCTGCCGCTGGGCCCGGCGAAGAGGGTGACGGGCCCGAGCGGGAAGACGGCGCCACGGTGCGGGCCGAAGGCGGAGAGCCTCAGCTCGGTGACGACGGGCCGGTGCTGCGGCTGCCGCTGCGCGGGCACGCTCACGGACCGGCCCACGACCGCCGGAGCCGGGGCCGCAGCCGGAACCGGGGCCGGGGCCGGGGCCGGGGCCGGGGCCGGGGCCGGGGCCGGGGCCGAAGACGGAGCCGGGGCCGGGGCCGAAGACGGAGCCGAAGCCAGGGCCGAAGCCTGGACCGGCGCCGGGGCCGGAGCCGGTGCCGGAAGCGCGGCCGAAATCGGGGCGGCCGAAGCCGAAACCGCACCCGAAGGCGGACCCGGATCCGGAGCGGGGGCCCGCACCCGAGCCGCGGCCGGAGGCGGTGCCGAAATCGGACCCGGAACCGGACGCGCGGCTAAGCGGAAGGGATCCCCGGGCACGGGTACCGGGCCCGGGCCGGGTGCGGAGCAGCCGGAGCGGGAGCGCGAAGCGGCGGGGGCGGGAACGGAGGCGGCGGTTGCGGTTGCGGAAGCGGGAACGGCGCTGGCGGCGAGGGCGGTTGCGACGGCGGCGGGCTCCGCCGCCGTGTCCAGGGAGGCATCCATGGCCCGGACGGTACGGGCCGCCGGCGCACCCGGGAGTCCGCCGAACCGTTCCGCCCCCGCGACCTTCCTACGATCGGGGGACAGCCGCGGCGGCGATCCCCTCGACCTCGGTCCCGACGGGCGCCAGCAGGAAGACGTTCCGGTCGACCCGGTGCATCCCGCTGCCCAGCCCGAAGACCACACCGCTGCTGAAGTCCAGGATCCGCTTGGCCACTTCGCCGTCCGCGCCGGTGAGGTCGAGCAGCACCGGGATCTGCGCGATCAGGTACTCGGCCACCTCCCGGGCATCCGCGAAGATCTGGACCCGGATCACCACGAAGCGCCGCTGTTCCGCCGCGGACGCCCCGGGCGCCTTGGGGATCGTGCGGTGGTCCACCCGGGAGGGCCATTCGTTGCGACTGCGCAGGGGTACCACCTGCGCGAGCCCCTCCCACTGTTCGTCCGTGACGTCGTACCTGCTCACCGGGCCGCCTCGGCCGTGCGCTTCATGTGCATCCCGCCATCTTCTCGCGTTTCACCCGTTCAGCCCAACAGCGACACGAGGGGGACGTACGGGTACTCCAGGAGAGCCGAGTAAGTTAGGTTAGGCATACCTAACCCACTCGGGACCATGGAGAGATCCGCATGCGCATGTCCGGTGACCCCGCCCACCCGGCCGCCCACCCCGCGCCCGTCACCCGGCCCACCGACGCCGAGCGGGTCCGGTCGGTCCTGGCCGCCGCCCACTCCATGACCGTGGTCGCGGACGGGCTGCGCTCCGAGGTGCGCCACCTCGACGGCGCCGACCCGATGGGCCGGCTGCACCTGCACCCCGCCGAACCGGGCGGCGGCGCCGAACACCGCCCGGCGATCCGCCTGGAGTTCACCGACATCGCCCCCACCCCCGTACGCGACCGGGTGCGCGCCCGGGTGACCGTCCTGGGCCGCATGCTCACGCCCTACCCGCAGGACGGCGCCGAGTCCGGCTCCTCCGACAGCACCTGCATGGAATTCACCCGGGCCGTCCTCGAGACCGGGGACGGGACCGCGCACATCGGCCTGGAGGAGCTGGACGCGGCCCGCCCCGACCCGCTCGCCCCGTACGAGGCCGGCATGCTCACGCACCTCCTCGACGACCACCCCGACCTCGTCACCCTCCTGCTGCGCCTGGTCCACCCCGTGCCCACCACCGCCGTGGTCCGTGCGCTGCCGGTCGCCATGGACCGGTACGGGATCACCCTGCGCCTGGAGGAACGACGCGGCCACCGTGACGTACGGCTGCCCTTCCCGTCGCCGCTGGACGACGTGGAGCAGTCCGGGGCGCAGATCCAGGCCCTCTTCAGTGCGGCCCGGCGGCGCTCGCACCGCAACACACTGCCCGCCTGAGACGCTGCCCCGCCGCATCGGCCCACGGGCCCGGAATAGCCCGCCCGGGACCGCTGTTGGGGACGATCATGAAGGCCATCACGTACAGCGCATACGGAACTGCGGCGAATCTCACGCTCGTTGACGTACCGAAGCCCAAGGTCGGCCCCGGCGAGGTGCTCGTCCGCGTCAAGGCCGCCGGGGTCAACCCCGTCGACTGGAAGCTCGGCGCCGGATACCTCGACGCGATCCTCGAGGTCCGCTACCCGGTCATACCCGGCTGGGACGTGGCCGGTGTCGTCGAGGCGGTCGGCGAGGACACCTTCGACTACGCCGTGGGCGACGAGGTCTACGGCTACGTCCGCAAGGAATGGGTCGAGCTCGGCACGTACGCCGAGCTGGTCTCCGCCCCCGTCCGCACCCTCGCCCGCAAGCCCCGCGGGCTGACCTTCGAGCAGGCCGCGGGCCTCCCGCTGGCCGGACTCACCGCCTACCAGTCGCTCACCCGGGCGGGCCTCACCGCCGGCGAGACCGTCGTCATCCACTCCGCGGCCGGCGGCACCGGCTCCTTCGGCGTCCAGATCGCGGTCGCCCTCGGCCTGCGCGTCATCGGCACGGCCGGCGAGCACAACCACGCGTACCTGCGCTCGCTCGGCGCCGAGCCCGTGCTGTACGGGGAGGGGATGGCCGAGCGCATCCGCGAGCTGGCGCCCGACGGCGTGGACGCGGGCCTCGACTTCTACGGCGACGGCGTCGTCGAACTGCTCCAGTCCCTGGTCAAGGAGCGCGGCCGGGTCGTCTCCATCGCCGACTACGAGGCCGCGGCCAAGGGGGCGCACCAGCTGTGGGTGCGTCCGGACACGGCCGATCTCACCTTCCTCGCCGAGCTCGCGGACGCGGGCCGGCTCACGGTCAACGTCGAGCACTCCCTGCCCCTCGCAGAGGCCGCGAAGGCCTGGGAGCTGAGCGCCGCGGGCCGGACCCGCGGCAAGATCGTGCTGACCGTCTGACCCACGGGCCCCTGGCCGCACGGCCGCACGGCCGCCCTGGCCGTCTGACCGCCGCACCGCCCGGCCCGCCGGACATCCGGCGGGCTGACCTCCGTACCGGCGGCACAGCGGGAGGGCGGGCCCCCGGAGCATCCGGCTCCGGAGGACCGCCCCGGGTCACGCGTGGGCGGCGGGGCCGGTCAGGCACCCGGCTGCCCGGTCGCGTAGCGGTTGGCCGGACGGGGCAGCCCGTAGTTCTCCCGGAGGGTGGTCCCGGTGTACTCGGTGCGGAAGAGACCGCGCCGCTGGAGGATCGGCACGACCTGGTCGACGAAGTCGGTCAGGCCGGTGGGCAGGACGGGCGCCATGATGTTGAAGCCGTCGGCGGCGCCCTGGGTGAACCACTCCTCCAGCTGGTCGGCGATCTGCTCCGGGGTGCCCGCGAAGACCCGGTGGCCGCGGCCCGCCCCGAGGCGGGCGATCAACTGGCGCAGGGTGAGGCCCTCCCGCCGGGCGAGGTCGGCGACGAGGGTGAAGCGGCTCTTGTTGCCGTTGATGTCCCGCTCCTCCGGGAGGCCGGGCAGCGGGTCGTCGAGCGGGAGCCCGGTCAGGTCGGTACCGAGCATGCCGGAGAGCTGGGCGAGCCCGTACTCGGGGACCTGGAGGTCCGTGAGCTGCTGCTCCAGGGCCTTGGCCTCGGCCTCGGTGGAGCCGATGACGGGGGCGATGCCGGGCAGGACGAGCAGGTCGCCCTCGGTGCGGCCGTACTGGGACAGGCGGGACTTGAGGTCCTTGTAGAAGGTCTGGCCGTCGGCGAGGGTCTGCTGGGCGGTGAACACGGCCTCGGCGTACCGTGCGGCGAACTCCTTGCCGTCCTCGGAGGAGCCGGCCTGCACGAGGAGCGGGTGTCCCTGCGGGGAGCGCGGCACGTTGAGCGGGCCGGCGACCTGGAAGTGCTCCCCGCGGTGGGCGGCGGGGTGGAGCCGGTCGGTGTCGGCGTAGATGCCGCGCTCCTTGTCGAGGACGATCGCGTCGTCCTCCCAGCTGTCCCAGAGCTTGGTGGCGACGTCGAGGAACTCGCGGGCCCGCTCGTAGCGCACGGAGTGTTCGAGGTGCTCGTCCCGGTTGAAGTTGCGGGCCTCGTCGACGGTGCCGGAGGTGACGATGTTCCAGCCGGCCCGGCCCCCGCTGATGTGGTCGAGGGAGGCGAACTTCCGGGCGGTGTGGAAGGGCTCGTTGAAGGTGGTGGAGACGGTCGCGATGAGCCCGATGTGCTCGGTGACGGCGGCGATCGCGGAGAGCAGCGTCAGGGGCTCGAAACCGCCGAGGGCGTTGTAACGGGCCTTGCCCCAGAGGGCGAGTCCGTCGGCGAAGAAGATGGAGTCGAGCTTCCCGCGTTCGGCGGTGCGGGCCAGTTCCTGGAAGTACTTCAGGTCGGTGACGCGTTCGGGACTGCTGTCCGGGTGGCGCCAGGCGGCGTCGTGGTGCCCGGCGTTCATCAGGAAGGCGTTGAGGTGGAGGGTCCGGCGAGCGGTCATGTCTGTTCCTCGGGGTGCGGTACGGGGCGGGGGCGGCGCGGGGCGGGTGGGGCGCGGCGGCCGGGCCGTCAGGCCGGTACGCGCCAGAGGCTGAGGCGGCGTTCGACGCCGACCAGGAGCTGGTTGAAGGCCACGCCGATCGCGGAGATGGTGACGATGCCCGCGTACATCTGCGGGATGGCGAAGTTGAACTGCGAGGCGTTGATCAGGTAGCCGAGGCCCGCCTTGGCCCCGATCATCTCGGCGGCGACCAGGACGAGGATGGACACGGCTCCGGCCAGCCGGATGCCGGTGAAGATCGTCGGCACCGAGGACGGCAGGATCACCTTCTGGAACAGCCGCGGGGTGGACAGGTCCATGGAGCGGGCCAGCCGGACCAGGGTGGGATCGGCGTTGCCGACCGCGCTGATGGTGTTCAGCAGGATGGGCCAGACGCAGGCGTAGACCACGATCGACACCTTCGAGGTCTCGCCGATGCCGAGCAGGAGCACGAAGACGGGCAGCAGGGCGAGGGCCGCGGTGTTGCGGAACAGCTCCAGCAGCGGGCCGAGGAACGCCGCGACCGGCCGGTACCAGCCGATCAGCAGTCCGAGGGGCACCGCCACGACCACCGCGATGGCGAAGCCCCCGAAGGAGCGGGTGAGGCTGGCCCCGACGTGCTCGCCGAGCCGGCCGTCGCCCAGCAGCTCCCCCCAGGCGACGGCGACTTCGCTGAACGGCGGCAGGAAGGTGGCGTCGACCAGGCCGAGGCGGGGCGCGGTCTCCCACAGGGCGAGGAGGCCGAGGACCGCCGCCGACCGGAGCACGGCGGCGCGCAGCCACCGGAGCGCGGTCGCCGCCGCGGAGGGCGTCCGGGCGGGGACGGCGTCCTTCCCGGCACGGCCGTCCCGCCGCCCGTCCCGCCGGGCGGCAGCCGCCTCCGGCACGGGCGGCGCGGACGTGTCGACCGGCGCGGACGTGTCGACCGGCGCGGACGTGTCGACCGGCGCGGACGTGTCGACCGGCGCGGCCCCGGGCGCGGCCGGCACCCCGGCTGGGGCCGGCACCGCGGCTGGGGCCGGCACCGCGGCTGGGGCCGGCCCGCCGGGGCCCGGGCGTCCCTCCGTGAGCGACGCACCGGGGGCGTCGGCGGTGTCCGTCCCCGGCCCCGACGGAGTGGCGGGCGCGGGCAGGTGGGTCTCGGTTCCGGTGCTCATACGGAGGCCTCTTCCTTCTCCAGTTGCTGGGCGCGGGCCACCTCGTCGTGGAGCAGGGTCCAGATCTCGTGGCGGTAGCGGGCGAATTCCGGGCTGGAACGCAGGTCCTCGCCCTGGAGGCCGGGGCCGCGGTCGTCGAAGGAGATCGGCACGACCTCTTTGATGCGGCCGGGGCGGGAGGTGATGACGGCGACCTTCTGCCCGAGGTACACGGCTTCCTCGATGCCGTGCGTGATGAAGACGACGGTCTTCCCGGTGCGCTGCCAGATGCGGCGCAGCTCGTCCTGGAGGGACTCGCGGGTCTGCGCGTCGAGCGCCGCGAAGGGCTCGTCCATCAGCAGGACGTCGGGGTCGTAGGCGAGCGAGCGGGCGATGGCGACCCGCTGGCGCATGCCGCCCGACAGCTCGTGGGGGTGCCGGTCCTCGAAGCCGGTGAGGCCTACCAGGTCCAGGAACTCCCGCGCCCTGGTCTCCCGTTGACGGCGCGGGACGCCGGTCGCCTCCAGGCCGAACTCGACGTTGCCCAGCGCCGTGCGCCACGGCAGCAGCGCGTACTGCTGGAAGACGATGCCCCGGTCCAGGCCCGGTCCGGTGACGGGCCGGCCGTCCAGCAGGATCCGCCCGGAGGCGGGCCGGGTGAGGCCCCCGAGGAGGTCCAGGAGGGTGGACTTGCCGCAGCCGCTGGGGCCCACGACGACCAGGAACTCGCCCGCCTCGATCTCCAGGTCGATGCCGTCGAGGGCGGTGAACTCCTCCTTGACCTTCTTGTCCTTGGTCGGGAAGGTCTTGGTGACCGACTCGAACACGATCTTCGCCATGGCGGTCGTCAGCCCTTCGCGTTGCCGTTGAACTCGTTGGTGAACAGGTCGGCGGCCTTCAGCCGGTCCTTCTTGACCTCGCCCCGGTCCCCGAGCCAGTCGATCCAGAGCTGGAACTCCTTCGCTTCGATCCGGCCGGAGGGCGCGGCGACCCCGTACGAGCGCCAGTACTGGAGGGTCGAGGTGTCCTCGTTGCGGCCCCGCTTCCTGACGATCTCCGTCATCCGGGCGATGACCTCCTCGCGGGACGTGGTGCGCGACCAGTCGATGGCCTTGCCGACGCCCGTCACGAAGGTCCGTACGGTGTCCGGGTTCTCCTTGATGAAGCGCTGGGTCATCACGTACGTGCCGCCACTGAAGGCGCCCAGCAGGTCGAAGTCGCTGAACAGCGGGCGGATCCCGCCGGCCGCGACGGCCTTGTCGCGCAGCACTCCGCTGAGGACGCCCACCTCTATCTGTTTCTGCCGCAGGGACTGCTCGGTGTTGACCGGGGGCACGACCAGGGCTTCGACCTTGTCGGAGTCGGCCCGGGAGAGGCCGCCGCGGCCCAGGTAGATGTCGAGGAGGGCCTGGGCGTGGGCGCCCAGGGTGTTCATGCCGACCTTCTTGCCGATGAGGTCGCGGGCGGAGCGGATCGGGCTGTCCTCCAGGACGTAGTACCCCAGGTTGGTGTCCTGGTCGGAGCCGTAGTAGGAGATGACGGCCTTGACCGGGGCGTCGCCCGCGGCGAGTTTGACGACCGCGCCGTTGAAGGCCCCGCCGAAGTGGGTCTGACCGGTCGCCGCGGACTGGATGTCCTGCGGGCCGCTGATGGTGTTGCCCACCCACTCCAGGCTGAGGCCGCCCAGGTACCCGAGGTCGGCGGCGAGTTCGGGAAGCGTCACCGCGCCGACGGCGCCCTGGTACTTGAGGGTGGTGACCTGCTTGCCGGATCCGGATCCGCCCGTGGCGGTGGCCGTGCCGCAGCTCACCGCGGCCGCCGAGATGCCGAGCAGGGCGAGGAACTGGCGTCGGGAGGTGGTGGTCGAGGTGAGGGCTGCGGGCATGGCGGATCCTTGTCGGTGCGTACGGGGTGAGGTGGGGCGCGCTACGGGGTGGCGGTGAGCGCGGGGGCCGCGACGGCGCGCAGGGCGTCGGCGAACTCGTCGACGGCCTGGAAGAGGTCCAGTTCGGCCTCGGGCCGCAGCCGGTCGGGGCCGGAGCCCCGCTCGACGGAGGAGTCCAGGACGAAACGGCCGGCGGTGACGTGCCGGGCGCCGAGCGCGGCGAGCACGGGGCGCAGGGCGTAGTCGATGGTCAGGACGTGGGCGAGGCTGCCGCCGGTGGCGAGCGGCAGGACCGTCTTGCCGGCCAGTCCGTCCTGCGGCAGCAGGTCGAGGAAGGCCTTGAGCAGGCCCGTGTACGCGGCCTTGTAGACGGGCGTCGCGATGACCACACCGTCGGCTGCGGCGACGGCCTCCAGTGCCCGGCGGATCTCGGGCTCGCCCCGGCGGGCCGACAGCAGGTCGGCGGCGGGGAGGTCGCGTACGGACAGGTGAGCGGTCTCGAACCCGGCGTGGGAGAGGCGCCGCAGCACGTGGACGGCGACGACGGCGGTACGGGAGTGGGCGGAGGGACTGCCGGTGATGGCGAGCAGACGGGGCACGGGGGCTCCTTGGGTGTCGTACGGGGAGCGGGTACGGGAGCGGTACGGCGGGGCGGCCGGGCGGGGCGGCCGGGCGGCCGGACCCGCGGCAGTCAGGCGGCGTCGGGCGCGGTGACCGGCCGGGGGCCGGGCTCGGAGGCTGCAGTGGGGGCGGAGGTGGAGGTGGAGGCGCCGGAGGCGATGCCGAAGGCGGGGTCCGGGACGGTCTCCGGGCTGATCAGGCGGGAGGGGACGCCGTCGGTGCCGACCGGGACGTCACCGTCGACGGTGACCCGGCGCAGGGTGCGCTCGTTGTCGTCGGAGTCGTCCACCCCGTAGTGCTGGGTGGCGCGGTTGTCCCAGATCGCGACGTCACCGGCGCGCCACTGCCAGCGAACGGTGTTCTCGGGGCTCTCGATGTGGGCCTGGAAGAGGTCCAGGAGGGCACGGGAGTCGCGGCCGGTGAGACCGCTGATCCGCTGGACGAAGTTGCCGAGCAGCAGGGTGCGTTCGCCGGTCTCGGGGTGCACGCGGACCACCGGGTGCTCGGTCAGGAACTCGGTGGAGGTGAACACCTCGCGGTACTGCGCCAGCGCCTCGGGCAGGGCGTCGGGCCTGAGGGCCGCGTAGTCGTACGCGTTGGAGTGGACGGCGCGCAGCCCGTCGGCGAGGGCGCGCAGCGGCTCGGGAAGGTGGGAGTAGGCAGTGGCGGTGTTGCCCCAGAGGGTGTTGCCGCCGTACGGGGGGATGGTGACGGCGCGCAGGATGGAGAAGGCGGGGTAGGCGGGAACGAAGGTGACGTCGGTGTGCCACTGGTTGGCGCGGGCTCCGTGGTGGGAGTCGATGCCGAGGGCGTAACGGCCATCGGCGGACGGCACGGTGGGGTGGGCGACCGGCGCGCCGAGCAGCTGGGCGAAGGCCTCGTGGCCGGCTTCGTCGAGGTGGTCCTGGCCGCGGAAGAAGACGACCTTGTGGGCGAGGAGCGCGGCCCGGATCTCGGCGACGGCCGAGGCGGGCAGCTCCCCGCCGAGCCGGACGCCGCCGATCTCGGCGCCGATGCGTCCGCCGATCCGGGTCACGGTGGTCACGGGGGTCGTGGGGGTGGTGGGGATGGTCTGCGTGGCGGTGGCCATGATTGCTCCTCGGGCGGGCTGCGGCCGTTATGTCCGCAGCGGAAGAAATGGGGCTGTGCGAGCGGGCACTGCACGGTGCGGGCGCGGGGCCCGGGCGGTGGAACGGCGAAACGGTGGGCCGGCGGACGACGGCCGGCGGACGGCAGGGCGGGGCGATGCGCACGGCGCCGCGGCACGGGGACCGGGCGGAACGGGAGCGTCGCGGCGCGATGCGCGCGCTCCGCGGGGCCGCTTCGGGGCAGCAGCGGACGGCCCGGAAGGACACGGGGCCGTGGCGCGGCGGGTGGCGGAGCTCAGGCCCGGCGCGGGGCCGGACAGCGGCCCGGACACCGGTCCGGCGCGGTACAGGGGCCGGAGGTGCGGAGCCGCGGGGCGAGGTGCTCGATCGCGGACATGCCCCGGAGCCTGTCAGCGGTGCCCGCCACCGGTCAACCCCCGCCCGGGGCCGCACCGACCCCTGCGCCCGAAGCCCCCGGCGCACCCTCCATACCTGCTTCGACCTGCCCTTTCACCCCTCTGACGGGATCCGGCCACACCCTCTCCGGCGGCTGGATCCCGTTGCCGGATTTCACGGCCCCGCAACGCCCCCGCCACGCCCCGCCCGCACGACACCCCTCCGGCATGATCAGGGGACCACCCGGCCCGGAGGAGACCGGCGGCAGGGGGCGCCGGCGTCGGCCGGCCGCGGATCGCGCTCGACCTGCACACCGGAGCCGTCTGCGGGCCGGTCGCGGCCGGGCTGCACATCGGAGTGCCGCTCTCCACCTTCAGCCTCGTCGATCTGCGCGGCCGCCTGCTCGCCCGCCGCGCGTTCCCGCACCGGGGCCCCCGCCCCCGGCCTACCCCGGGGCATCGCGGCACAACTGGGCGGATTCCTGAGCGAGTTCGACACCGGGCGGCCGCTGCTCGGCCGCGGGGCCGCCCTCGGCGGCCGGATCCGCCCCGGCGACGGGCCGTCGTACGGCACGAGGCCCTCGGCCGGCGGGACCGGCCCCTCGCCACCGAGCCGGCGGGGGCGCTGGAACTGCCCGTGTCCACGGACCACCATGCCCGCGCCGTCGCCCACGCCGAGATCCTCCTCCACCGCCCGGAGGCCCGCCGCAGCCCCGTCCACCTCTTCATCGGCCATGTCGGCGACGCCGCCTCCGGCATCGAGGGCGCCGTGCACCAGGCCCGGCGCGATCGCCGGCGACGTCGCCCCCCTCCCGGTCCCCGGCTCCCGGACCCCCTGCGCCTGCGGCCGTACGGGCTGCCTCCAGGCGACCGCGTCCGACACCGCGCTCGGCGCCGAGGCCGTCCGGCGCGGAATCCTCCCCGGCCCGTCCGTACCGCTGCTCGTGGACGCGGCCGCCACCGGCGACCCCCGCGCCGACCGGCTGCTGCGCGTGCGCGCCCGCGCGGTCGGCCGGGCCGCCGCCCCGCTCCTGGACGTCTTCAACCCGGCCGTCACGGTGGTCACCGAGCTGTCGAGCGGGCTGCACGACGGGTACCTCGACGAGATCCGCGAGGCGGCCGCCGCCCTTTCCGGCGTCCGGCGCGGTCCCGGGCGGACCGTGGGCCCGTCCGCGGGGCCCGCCGTGCTGCCGGGGGCCGCGACCGTACTGCTCCATCCGCTCTTCCGTGCCCCCTCCCCTCTCAGGTGAGAGGGCGAGATCACATCCGGTGGTTATGGTCGTTCCCTGAGCACCCCCCTAGCATTCGAGCCATGACGGTCCTGCCTGACGACGGGCTCTCCTTGGCCGCCGAGTTCCCTGACGCGACGCATGAGCAGTGGCAGCGCCTGGTTGAAGGCGTGCTGCGCAAGTCGGGCAAGGAAGTATCCGGCGAGGCAGCGGAAGACGCCCTGTCCACCACACTCGAGGACGGGCTCACCACCCGCCCGCTGTACACCGCGCCCGAGACGGCTGCCGACACCGGTTTCCCGGGGTTCGCCCCCTTCGTCCGCGGAGGAAGGGCCGAGGGCAACGCCGCGGACGGCTGGGACGTACGCCAGCGTCACCTGGGCACCGATCCCGTACGGGTGAACGAGGCGGTCCTCACCGACCTGGAGAACGGGGTCACCTCCCTCTGGCTCGCCCTGGGCCGCGGCGCTCTCCCCGTCGACGGCCTGGCCCGGGCCCTGGAGGGGGTCTACCTCGACCTCGCCCCGGTCTCCCTGGACGCCGGAGCCGAATACGCGCAGGCCGCGCGGGCGTTCCTCGCCCTGTGCGCCGAGCGGGAGGTGCCTTCGGCCGCGGTCCGGGCGAGCCTGGGCGCCGATCCCCTCGGCCACGAGGCCCGTACCGGCGAGGCACTGGACCCGGCCGAGGCCGTCGAACTGGCCCGGGAGGCCGCCGCCGGCTACCCGGGGGTGCGCGCCCTGGCCGTGGACGCCCTGCCGTACCACGAGGCGGGCGGCAGCGCCGCCGAGGAACTGGGCCTGTCCCTGGCCACCGGCGTCGCCTACCTGCGGACCCTCACCGCGGCCGGGCTGAGCACCGAAGCCGCGCTGGGGCAGCTGGAGTTCCGCTACGCCGCCACCGCCGACCAGTTCCTCACCATCGCCAAGCTGCGTGCCGCGCGCCGGCTGTGGGCCCGGGTCGCCGAGGCCTGCGGCGCCGCGGAGGCGGGCGCCCAGCGCCAGCACGCGGTGACCTCGCCGGTGATGATGACCCGCCGCGACCCGTGGGTGAACATGCTGCGCACCACCGTGGCCTGCATGGCCGCGGGCGTGGCCGGCGCGGACTCGGTCACCGTCCTGACCTTCGACCACGAGCTGGGCCTGCCCGACGCCTTCGCGCGCCGGATCGCCCGGAACACCTCCACCATCCTGGTGGAGGAGTCGCACCTGGCCCGCGTGATCGACCCGGCCGGCGGCTCGTACTACGTCGAGCAGCTCACCGACGAACTCGCCCGTGCCGCCTGGGAGTTCTTCCAGACCGTGGAGAAGGCCGGCGGCCAGGCCGCCGCTCTGCGCTCCGGACTGGTAGCGGACCGCCTCGCGGCCACCTGGGCCGCGCGCTCGAAGAAGCTCGCCAAGCGCCGCGAACCCATCACCGGGGTCAGCGAGTTCCCCCTGCTCTCGGAGAAGCCGGTCGTGCGGGAGCCCGCTCCCGAGGGACCCGCCGGCGGGCTCCCCCGCGTCCGGCGCGACGAGGCCTACGAGGCGCTGCGCGCCCGCAGCGACGCGCACCTGGCCGCGACCGGGGCCCGGCCGAGGATCTTCCTCGCCGCCCTGGGCCCGGCGGCCGCGCACACCGCGCGGGCCACCTTCGCCTCGAACCTGTTCCAGGCGGGCGGCGTCGAGGCGGTGCACGACCCCGTGTCCGTGGACCCCGCGACGGCCGCCGAGGCCTACGCGGCGAGCGGCGCCGACGGCATGGCCGTGCTCTGCTCCAGCGACGCGCTGTACGAGGAGCAGGCCGGGGCGGTGGCCGCCGCCCTGCGCGCGGCGGGCGCGACGACCGTGTTCCTCGCGGGCCGGCCGGGCACCGCCGGAGCGGCCGTGGACGAGTACGTCTTCGCCGGCTGCGACGCGGTCGCCGTGCTGTCCTCCGTACTCGACCGGATGGGAGTCGCGCTGTGAGCGGCACTGCAATCCCCGACTTCTCCGCACTCCCGCTCGGCGGCCCCGGCGCCTCCGGGTCCGAGGACCGATGGCACGCCGCGGTGAAGGAGTCCACCGGGTCCGCCACCGGCGACCTGCTGTGGGAGACCCCCGAGGGCATCGGCGTGAAGCCGCTGTACACCGGCCGGGACCTGGAGGGCCTGGACTTCCTGGCGACGTACCCGGGCGTGGCCCCGTACCTGCGCGGCCCGTACCCGACGATGTACGTCAACCAGCCGTGGACGATCCGGCAGTACGCGGGCTTCTCCACGGCCGAGGAGTCGAACGCCTTCTACCGGCGCAACCTCGCCGCCGGCCAGAAGGGCCTGTCGGTCGCCTTCGACCTGCCGACGCACCGCGGGTACGACAGCGACCACCCGCGCGTCACCGGCGACGTCGGCATGGCGGGCGTGGCGATCGACTCGATCTACGACATGCGGCAGCTGTTCGACGGGATCCCGCTGGACAAGATGTCGGTGTCGATGACGATGAACGGCGCGGTGCTGCCCGTCCTCGCGCTGTACATCGTGGCGGCGGAGGAGCAGGGCGTCTCCCCCGACAAGCTCGCCGGGACCATCCAGAACGACATCCTCAAGGAGTTCATGGTCCGCAACACCTACATCTACCCGCCCAAGCCCTCGATGCGGATCATCTCCGACATCTTCGCGTTCACCTCGCAGAAGATGCCGCGGTACAACTCGATCTCCATCTCCGGCTACCACATCCAGGAGGCGGGTGCGACGGCCGACCTGGAGCTGGCCTACACCCTCGCCGACGGGGTGGAGTACCTGCGAGCGGGGCAGGCGGTCGGGCTGGACGTGGATGCCTTCGCGCCGCGGCTGTCGTTCTTCTGGGCGATCGGCATGAACTTCTTCATGGAGGTCGCGAAGCTGCGCGCGGCCCGGCTGCTGTGGGCGCGCCTGGTCAAGCAGTTCGACCCGAAGAACGCCAAGTCCCTCTCGCTGCGCACCCATTCGCAGACCTCCGGCTGGTCCCTCACCGCGCAGGACGTCTTCAACAACGTCACCCGCACCTGCATCGAGGCGATGGCCGCGACCCAGGGTCACACCCAGTCGCTGCACACCAACGCCCTCGACGAGGCGCTGGCCCTGCCGACGGACTTCTCCGCGCGCATCGCCCGCAACACCCAGCTGCTGCTGCAGCAGGAGTCGGGGACCTGCCGGTCGATCGACCCGTGGGGCGGCAGCGCGTACGTGGAGAAGCTGACGTACGACCTCGCCCGGCGGGCCTGGCAGCACATCGAGGAGGTCGAGGCGGCCGGCGGCATGGCGCAGGCCATCGACGCGGGCATCCCGAAGCTGCGCGTGGAGGAGGCCGCGGCCCGTACGCAGGCCCGTATCGACTCGGGCCGCCAGCCGGTGATCGGCGTGAACAAGTACCGGGTGGAGAACGACGAGCAGATCGACGTGCTCAAGGTCGACAACTCCTCGGTGCGCAGCCAGCAGATCGCGAAGCTGCGCCGGCTGCGCGAGGAGCGCGACGAGGCGGTCACCCAGGACACCCTGCGGGCGCTGACGAACGCGGCGGAGCGCGGCGACGGCAACCTGCTCGCGCTGGCGGTGGACGCGGCGCGCGCGAAGGCGACCGTCGGTGAGATCTCGGACGCACTGGAGAAGGTGTACGGGCGGCACGCGAGCCAGATCCGTACGATCTCGGGTGTGTACCGCAACGAAGCAGGCGAGTCCCCCTCGGTGGAGCGCACCCGTGCGCTGGTCGACCGCTTCGAGGAGGCGGAGGGCCGCCGTCCGCGCATCCTGGTCGCCAAGATGGGCCAGGACGGGCACGACCGCGGCCAGAAGGTGATCGCGACGGCCTTCGCCGACCTGGGTTTCGACGTGGACGTCGGCCCGCTGTTCCAGACCCCGGCGGAGGTGGCCCGCCAGGCCGTCGAGGCGGACGTCCACGTGGTGGGCGTCTCGTCGCTGGCGGCCGGGCACCTGACCCTCGTACCGGCGCTGCGCGAGCAGCTGGCGGAGGAGGGCCGTGAGGACATCATGATCGTGGTGGGCGGTGTCATCCCGCCGGCCGACGTCCCCACGCTGCTGGAGATGGGCGCGACGGCGGTGTTCCCGCCCGGAACGGTGATCCCTGACGCGGCCCACGACCTGGTGACGCGGCTGGCCGCGGACCTGGGCCACGAGCTGTAGGCGCCCCGCGGATGCCCCCGAAGATCGACATCGACGTGTACGTCAAGGGCGTGCTCGACGGGAAGCGTGCGCACATCGCGCGCGCCATCACCCTCGTCGAGTCCACCCGGGCCGACCACCGGGCCCTGGCCCAGCGGCTGTTGACGCAGCTGCTGCCGCACGCGGGGCAGGCCCGCCGGATCGGCATCAGCGGGGTGCCGGGGGTGGGGAAGTCCACCTTCATCGACGCCTTCGGCACGATGCTGACCGGGCTGGGCCACCGGGTCGCGGTGCTCGCGGTCGACCCGTCGTCGAAGCGCACCGGCGGCTCCATCCTCGGTGACAAGACGCGGATGGAGCGGTTGTCCGTCGATCCGGCGGCGTTCGTCCGCCCGTCCCCCTCGGCGGGGACGCTGGGCGGGGTCGCGAAGGCCACCCGGGAGTCGATGATCGTCATGGAGGCGGCGGGCTACGACGTGGTCCTCGTCGAGACGGTCGGCGTGGGCCAGTCGGAGACCACGGTCGCCGGGATGGTCGACTCCTTCCTCCTGCTGTCCCTGGCCCGTACGGGCGATCAGCTCCAGGGCATCAAGAAGGGCGTGCTGGAGCTGGCGGACGTCCTGGCGGTGAACAAGGCGGACGGCCCGCACGAGCGGGAGGCGAAGGCGGCGGCCCGTGAACTGTCGGGCGCGCTGCGCCTGATGCACCCGGCCGACGCGGCCTGGACCCCGCCGGTCCTGACGTGCAGCGCACGCGAGTCGGCCGGGCTGGACGAGGTGTGGAACCGCCTCGAACAGCACCGGACGCTGCTGGAGGCGGGCGGCAGGCTGGCGGCCAAGCGGGCCGCGCAGCAGGTGGAGTGGACCTGGTCGATGGTCCGCGAGGAACTGCTGGAACGCCTCCGCGCCGACCCGGCCGTACGCGACCTCGCCCCGGCCCTGGAAGCCGCCGTCCGCGCCGGCACCACCACGGCCACCTCGGCAGCGGACCAACTCCTGGCCGCCTTCACCCGCCCCTGAACCGCTCCCCCGGCCCGAACCCTCCCGGCCGGGCCGAACACTCCCGGCCGGGGCGGGCCCACACGGCCGGCGCGGGCCCCGGTCCCGGGAGGGTCATGCGTCGACGAGGACCGCCCCGCCCACGTCCAGCGTCCCGCGCAGGACCCGGGTCCGCTCCTCCACCCCGCCGGAGGCGAGCAGCGCGGACAGGACCGCGATCCGCGCCTGCCCGGCCCGCAGCGTCCCCATCGGCACGGCCCCGGCGGCCACCAGGTCCACCGCCCCGCCCTGCGTGTAGATCTCGGTGACCGGCCCGGCCATCACCCGCGTGGTCAGCGCGACCAGCACCCCCCGCGCGACGGCGGCCCGCACCGCGTCCGCGATCTCGGGAGTCGCGTTCCCCGCACCGGTCCCGATGAGGACGATGCCCCGCGCACCCGCCTCGACGGCCGCGTTCAGCAGCACCGCGTCCCCGTCCGCGTGGTGCATGACCATGTCCACGCGCGGCGGCACCTCCGGCATGGCCGGCAGCGGCAGCGGCGCGGACCGCTGCGGCGCGCGCAGCATGGTGACCTTGCCGTAGCCGATCTTCCCGAGCAGTTCCTTCGACGGGTCGGCGAACGCGTCCAGCGCCACGGCCTCGGTCTTCACCGTGCCGCGCGCGGCGTGCACCCGCCCCGCGAAGGCGACCAGCACACCGAGCCCGCGCGTGTTCGCGGCGGTGAGCAGCGCGTCGTACAGGTTGCCCGGGCCGTCGCCGTCGGCGGTGCCCATGGGCCGCTGCGATCCGGTGAACACCACGGAGCGCGGATCGTGGTGGTGCAGGTCGAGGAGGAAGGCGCTCTCCTCCAGCGTGTCGGTGCCGTGGGTGACGACGATGCCGTCCACCCCGGGGTCGGCGAACACCTCGTGCACCGTGCGCAGCAGGGTCAGCTGGTGTGCGGTGGTGAGCCGGGGGCTGTTCACGCTGAACAGGTCGACCAGCTCGACGGTGACCCCCTCGGGCACCGGCGCGGTGGCCATGACCTCGCGGCCGTCGGCTTCCGCGGCGAAGCCGGAACCCTGCCAGCGGCTGGCTATCGTCCCGCCGGTGCTGATGACGACGATCCGTCCCATTGGCCCGAGGCCGCCCTTCTGTCGTACGTGAGTGACATCTCGTACAGATGTGCTGAAAGCAGCAATGATAGGGAGATCTACGCGCAACGCGATTGCCTCTTCGAGCTGCCGACCTGACACATTGAGGTGGATAATTGCGGCATGGACGCGATCGACCGGGATATCTTGCGCGAGCTCCAGGCGGACGGCCGTCTCAGCAACCAGGAGCTGGCCCAGCGGGTGGGCCTGACCCCCTCCCCCTGCATGCGCCGGGTCCGCCAGCTGGAGCAGGACGGGGTGATCCAGGGCTACCGCGCCGTGATCTCCCCCGAGGCGGTGGGCCGAGGTTTCGAGGTGCTGGTCTCGGTCGAGGTGCGCCGGGACCGGGAGGCG
This sequence comes from Streptomyces sp. NPDC058646, assembly GCF_042716875.1. Lineage (NCBI taxonomy): Bacteria > Bacillati > Actinomycetota > Actinomycetes > Kitasatosporales > Streptomycetaceae > Streptomyces > Streptomyces sp. NPDC058646. The sequence continues at coordinate 231,547 of NZ_JBHXRK010000006.1, forward strand.
GTCGAGGCCTTCGAGGCGGCCCTGCAGGACATCCCCGACGTCATCGAGGCGTACCGCCTCTTCGGCAGCCCCGGATGCCTGCTGCGGATCGCGGTCGCGGACCTGCGCGCGTACGAGCGCCTCTGGATCGAGCAGCTCACCGCCCTCTCAGGGGTCACCGAGGTCAACTCACAGATCATCATGAAGCGCATCAAGGAGCCGACCGGTCTGCCCGTCGGGCGCTGACGCACCGGCGGTTCCCGCGGTGAGGACCTCGCGCGGGACGGTCCTCGGGTGGCCGGGGCGCTTCCACTCCCTGGGATAGCCGACCGACACCTCCTCGAAGCGCACCCCGTCGTGCCAGGTGGTCCGGGGGATGTGGAGGTGGCCGTAGACGACGACGCCCGTGTGGAAGCGCAGGTGCCAGTCGGCCGTGCGCTCCGTCCCGCACCACTGGGCGAACTCCGGCAGGCGCAGAATGTCCAGCGGCGCCCGTACCAGGGGGTAGTGGTTGACCAGGACCAGCGGGACCTCCGGGTCGCAGGCGGCGAGGCGTTCCTCGGTGTAGGCCACCCGGGCGTGGCACCAGTCCTCGCGGGTGGGGTACGGGTCGGGGTGGAGGAAGAACTCGTCGGTGCACACCACGCCCGCCGCGAGGGCCTGGGCGAGGGACTCCTCCTTGTTCGCGGCGGTGGGCGTGCGGAAGCTGTAGTCGTACAGGACGAACAGCGGCGCGATCCGCACCGGGCCGCCCGCCCCCTCCCACAGGGCGTAGGGGTCCTCGGGGGTGAGGACGCCCAGGTCGCGGCAGAGTCCGACGAGGTGTTCGTACCGGGCCACCCCGCGCAGTGCGTCGGGATCCTGCTTCGGGGTCCACAACTCGTGGTTGCCCGGAGCCCAGATCACCTGCGCGAACCGGTCCCGCAGCGTCCGCAGGGCCCAGGCGATCTGCTCGGGCCGTTCCGCCACGTCACCGGCCACGATGAGCCAGTCGCCGTCCGACTCCGGCCGGATCCCCTCCACGATCGCCCTGTTCTCCGCGTGGGCCACGTGCAGGTCGCTGATGGCGAGCAGCCGCGGCCGGACCGGCTGCCCCGTCGGGTGCTCCGTATCGATCTCACTCATGACGGCACGGTGTCACCCGCCGCCCCCGCCCACACCCGGAACGGGCGCTTCGGGCCCGAAACGGTCCGGACGTCCCCTCAGGCCCCGACCAGATCGGCCTTGTTCATCGCTACCACGGTGTGCGAGGACTCCGGCGCAGCGGAGGAGGAGGCGAGCTGGGCGGCGGCGCCGATCAGGATGCCGGTGGCGGCGAGCGCGAGCAGGACGAAGGAGAGACGGCGGTTGCGCATGGATCCACTCCTGGGGTGCGGTACGGGTGTGCACGTACGGGAAGGCGCCGCCCGGCGGGCGGTGCCTTCGACGGTAGGACGGATCCGTCGGCGGACGCGAGCACTCCGCGCAGATGACGGTCAGCCGTCCGGTTGCGCCTGGGGGAATGCGCCGGTCCACGGCGGAATTCGGACGAACGCGAAGCGATATGGACCCTTCCGGGGCAAACCTCCCTCTTCCCCGGCAGCATGAGGCCCGCACATGTCATGACCTAGCGGGGCACTGCACCTGACCAGGGGGGAACACCACATGAGCAGAAACATGTCCGCGGCCGCTGCCGCCGTCGTCGCGGCCGCACTGCTGGCGGCCGCGGGACCGGCTTCGGCGGCCGGTCCCGGAACCGTCTGCAAGCCCGACCTCAAGCACCTGGAGAACGTGACGCCCGGCGCGGCGGCGGAGGTCCTGGGGCTGGGGGCCGGGGACCTGGCCGTCGGCACGTCGGACGAGCTGCCGGTGTACTGGCAGGGCACCCGCCTGTACCGGGTGCCGCTGCCGGCCGGCTGGACCGAGGGCAGCGTGCGCAGCGTCAACGCCAAGGGCCTGATGGCGGGGACGCTCAGCCGGGACGACCGCAAGCAGGTGCTGTTCACGTACCAGAAGGGCGCGCGGTCGGTGCAGATCCTCACCGCACCCGCGGACCGGGCCGGGGGGACCGGCGGGATCGCCGTCAACGACGCGGGCCGGGTCGCCGGGGTGACCGGCGCCGTCGCGAAGGAGTGGCAGGACGGCAGGCTGGTGCGCGAACTCCCGCTGCCCGCCGGGGCGCAGGACGAGACCCGGATCGACAAGATCTCCGGGATCAACAAGCGGGGCGACATCGTCGGCTCGGCGTACCGGTGGAAGGAGCAGGACGGCTGGCCGAACATCCTGTACCGGTCGTACCCGGTCGTCTGGCCGGCCGGCGGCGGTCCGGCGTACGCGCTCCCGGGCGTCGACGAGAACAACCCGGCCCGCGAGACGCACCCGGCCGGGATCGACGACCGCGGCATCGTCGCCTCCGCCGAGGTCTCGTCCTGGCACGGCACCCTCGACGCCGTGGGCTACGTCTGGCAGAGCCCGTACACCGCGGCGGCCACCGCCCTGCCCGTCCTGCCCGGCCAGGAGGAACTGGAGATCGAGGACCTCAGCCCCACCACCAACCGCCTGGTCGGCACCGCGATGACCTACCTCGACGGCGGCTACGCCAAGCCCTCCCAGGCCACGTACCAGGTCGGGCGCGGCCCGGTGAAGGTCCTCCCGGTCCCGGACCCCCTGTCGGGCGCCCGCGCCACGGCGGTGTCGGACGACGACCGGGTGGCAGGCACGATCGCGGACGCCCCGGTCATCTGGACCTGCGCCTCCCGCCAGGCCCACCTCCCGCAGAACTGATCCCGCCCCACACCCGCCACCCATGCCGTCCCCGGGCCACGGACCCGGGGGCGGCGTGCAGGCGAGGGCTCAGAACGCGGCGGGGACGCCGTCCTCGTCGAACGGACGGCACGCTCCCGCCGACGCGACGTCGTGGACGATCCACTCCGGCACGCCCCGGCGGAGCCGACCGGCTCGCTCGACGCGCAGCTCTCCTCCAGCCGGCGCAGGATCTGGCAGCGCCGCGGCTGCTGCGGCCCGACGTGTGCAGAACGGGCGCGTACGGATCGCCTCGCGTACGGCGCCGCCCCCGGGCCAGGCCCGGGCCCTGCCGCGCCCGGCCGTTGTTCCGACGACCGGGTCGAGCCAGACCAGCAGCTCCAGCTCGGCCGGGCCCCGCAGTTCCTGCACGGGCAGCCACCGCTTGCGGCAGACGTCCTCACCCCCTGCCGGACAGGCACATGAGGAGGCAGTGCGCAGCAGGTCGCTCCGGCTGAGCCCCACGCCCGTGCCGTTGACCGACTCGAAGATCCGGTGGACGCCGGCGCCTTCGGCGACCGGCAGACGGGCACGTAGTCCTCGACCGGCGACGCACCCGGGCACGGCGCCCCCGCCCTCCGGGCCGTCGGCCGAGCTCACCCCCGTGAAGCTCGACCCCGGCCCGGCCGGCGCCACCGCCCCCCTCGACACTTCAGTGGCGGCGAAGCATTGGTAACGTACACCAGAGTGACTGTCCGGCGTCAACCAGAGTGTTGCCGGTGCCAGCCTGAAGGGCTTCGAGAAACACTGTGGTGGGCAAAGACTCGGCATCACGCCAAGGAGGCCGTGTACATGGAGGATGACCAGTCGCCCACCTTCGCCCAGCTCCTGGACCACCTCTTCCGCGAGGTGCACCCCCCTTCCCGGGGGCCGTACACCTACGCGGAGGTGGCCGAGGGCATCCGCAAGGCCGCGACCGGAGAGGGGCGCGGGGTGACGGCGAGCGCCATCCAGCAACTGCGCACCGGCGCCAAGCGGAACCCGACGCGACACACCATCAAGGCCCTGGCCGACTTCTTCGGCGTACCGGCGGGCTACTTCGTCGACAGCGCGGCGGCCGAACGCACCAAGGCGGAGATCGACCTCCTCACCGCCATGCGCGACCAGGACGTCCGCAAGGTGGCCCTGCGCGCCAACGGCCTGAGCGTCGACAGCCTGAAGATGCTGTCCACCGTGATCGAACAGGCCCGGAAGCTGGAAGGGCTCACCACCGACGACACCGCGCAGGACCTGAACCTGGACGACTGAACCGCGCACCGGGCGGCGATCATGCGATCCCCGCCCCGACGCCACACCCCCCGGTGGCCGCTCCTCGCCAGGGGGCACCAGGCGTTCCCCGGGACAGGGACGACGTCCGGGGCCGCGGAGCACGTCCGCGTCAACACCCCGCCCGCACAGCGGAGTCGCGGACATGTCAGCATGGGGGCGCGCATACCGGGCTTCCAGGGAGAGGCCCGCAACGGCCGACCGCCCCGACCGGCGTCACCGGAGTGAGGACATGGACTTCGAGCAGCTCCGCGCCGCGTGTGAGGCACGCGTCGAGGCGCTTCGACTCCCGCACCGCTTCAGCACCCGCGACCTCCGTGACGCCGTGGCCGGACAACGCGGACGCCCCATCATCCTGCGCCCCCTGAGCACCTTGGGTGCCATGGACGCTCCGTGCGGGATCCGCCTGGAGACCCCGGACGCCGACCTGTTGTTCTACGAGGAGGCCACCTCCCCCCTCCACCAGAACCACATCCTCGCCCACGAGATCAGCCACATCATCTGCGACCACCCCGGCAGTCTGGAACTGGACCGGGACACCCTCCGCGCCATCGGTTTCCACCCCACCCTCGTCCAGCGCATGTCCGGCCGGACCAGCTACACCAGCGAGGACGAACGCGAGGCCGAGGTGATGGCCAGCGTGATCCGGCACCTCATGTACCGAGGACGCGAGGCTCCGCCGAGCCGGCCCGCCAGCGGCGCCGAGAGCTGGGACGCGCTGTTCGCCGAGCCGCACAGGAAGAAGCGCCACCCGAAATGATCAACATCCTCTTCACGGGCACGGCCGTCGTTCTGCTGTGCTTCGCCGTCTACTGGGTGCGAGGGCGCGGCGGACACCGCCCCACGGGCACCTGGGCGATGGCGGCGCTGCTGACCTCGTTCGCCCTCGCCTTCGCCTCCTACGCCCCGGCCGTGGAGCGCGCGGTCGAATCGGTGGTCCCCCACGTCGCCCGGCTCCTCAGCAACACCTTCACCCTGACGGCGGCCACCTCGGTCCTCACCTTCCTCTTCCAGCTCAATCTGGACCGCGAACGGGCCCACCGGCAGATCCGACTGCGCGTCATCGCCCTCGCGATCTCCGTCGCCGGCATGACCGCCTTCTTCGCCGCCGAACAACTCACGGGCCGCAACCGGGTGTTGTACGCGTGCTACGTGCTCATCTACATCTCCTTCCTGGGGTACACGGCCAAGGACTTCCTGCTGCAGACCTGGGCCCAGTCCAAGCGGTCGACCCGGCGCAGTCAGCGCTGGGGCCTGCGCACGACCTCCGTGGGCTGTGGTTTCGCCCTCGCCTACGCCGCGTACAAGCTCTTCGCCCTGGTCTCCATCGGCCTCGGTCTGGGGCTCGTCCCCGACCACGCCCGGTGCTCGACGCCGCTGACCCCCTTCCGCTGCGCGTTCAGTGTGACCGCGCCCGCCGTCGCCGTGCTCCTCATCACCGTCGGACTCACCCTCCCCGCCCTGCTGTGGCCGCTCAGCCAACTGCGCCGGCGCCGCTGGGAACGGAACTCGTTCACCGCGCTGGAACCGCTGTGGCGGGAGGTCACCGCAGCGGTCCCCGAGGTCGTACTCGACCCGGGGAACACCGCGGCCGGCGGAGCCGACGCCCACGACCTCGACTTCCACCTGCACCGCCGGGTCATCGAGATCAACGACTGCGTGCTGGCCCTGCGCCGGTACCGTCCCGCGTCGGTACGCGACGCCGCAGCCGCCGAAGCCGCCCGCCGCGGCACGGCGGGTACCCCCCGGGGCGACGCCGAGGTGGAGGCGGCGGTCGTCGCCGCGGCCGTCGCCGCGAAGCACGCCGGAGTCACTCCCGAGGGCGACGAGGCGCCACCCGCCGCCGGCACCGCCTCCCGCAAGGGCGACCTCCAGGCCGAGACCGCCTGGCTGCTGCTCGTGGCGGACGCCTACGCACGCCGCCCGGCAGCCGCGAACGCGGGCGCGGCCGCATGACCGCCCCCCAGCAGGATCCGCTGCGCGACCCGCGCTTCTTCACCGACCCCTACCCCACCTACGACCGACTGCGCGAAAGCTGCCCGGTCCAGCGGATCCCCACCGGCTCCGGCGGCCACCACGCCTACCTGATCACCGGCCACGCCGAAGCCCGCGAGGCGTTCACCGACCCCCGCCTGTCCAAGGACTCGGCCCGCTTCTTCGCCGATCGTCCCTCGAACCGCGACCTGCACCCGGCGATCTCCCGCAACATGCTGGCGAGCGATCCTCCCGCGCACACCCGCCACAGGCGGGTGGCGACACCGCTGTTCACCACCGGACGCGTCCGGGCACTGCGCCCGTACATCACCCGGGTCGTCGACGACCTCATGACCACGTGGCGACCTGGCACGGACATCGACCTGGTCGCGGACCTGGCGGTGCCCCTGCCGGTCACCGTGGTCTGCGAGCTGCTGGGGGTGCCGTCGACGGACCGCGCCACGCTCGCCGCCTGGTCCCACGACCTCTTCGACGCATCCGACACCGACCGCATCGACGCCGCGTCGCACCGGATCGGCGACTACCTGACCCACCTGGTCGACACGGCCGTCGCCACCCCCGGCGACGGCCCGCTCCACTCCCTCCTGCGCGACTGCGAGGAGGGCGGGCTCGACCGGGACGAGACCGTCTCCCTGGCCGCGCTCCTCCTGGTCGCCGGACACGAGACCACCACCCAGTTCATCGGCAACGCGGTGCTGGCCCTGCTCGGGCACCCGGAGGCCTTCGACCGCCTGCGCCGGGACCCGGACCTGATCCCCGGCGCCCTCGACGAACTCCTGCGCTTCGACTCCCCGGTGAGCGTGGCCACCTTCCGCCACAGCACGCAGGACCTTCGCATCGGCGGGGTCGACATCCCCGCGGGCTTCCCCGTGCTCATCGCTCCCGGGGCCGCGAACCACGACCCGGCGGCGTTCCCCGACCCCCACCGCCTCGACCCCGACCGCGACGCCGGCGGCCACCTCTCCTTCGGCCACGGCATCCACCGCTGCCCGGGCGCCCCCCTGGCCCGGGCCGAGGCGGACATCGCCCTGCGCACCCTCCTGACCCGCTTCCCGAACCTGCACCTGGCCGTCCCCGCCGATTCCCTGACCTGGCGCCGAACCCGCCTCACCCGCGGCCTCACCACCCTCCCGATCACCCTGGCCTGACGCACCGGGCAGACGAAAGCCCGCCACGGATTCCCGGTCCAGGAAATCCGCGGCGGGCACGGGAGCGGGGCGGGTCAGGCGGCCTTCGCGACCGGCTCCAGGATCGCCACGCACTCCGTGTGGTGGGTCAGCGGGGGGGAAGGGATACTCAGGCTGACGCCCAAGAAACTCGCAGGTCGGAGGTCACTCGGTGACCCTGACAGGGCAGCCGTGCGTCAAACCCCGGGCGGCCCCGACAGGGCGGCGTTCACCTTCGCGTCGACGAACGAGAGCGTGGCCAGGTCCCTGACCTTGCGCGGGCCCATCTTCGCTTCGCTTCGTCGCCCGCCGGGTGAACTCGTCGATGGTTTCCGCGAGGTGGGGCAGGCCGAGCATGCCGGCCGTGGTGCGGATGCGGTTGCCAGGGGGAGCTTCCCCTGGCCGCTCAACGCCGGCCCTCCTGCACACCCAGGGCGGCGCGGAGGGTTGCGAGCACCTCCTCCTGCCTCGGAACCAGATAGAAGTGGTCTCCGGCGAACCTCTCCGCCCGGAAGCCGGCCTGCGTGGCCCCCGACCATCCGGCCATCTCCGCGCCGGTTACGTAAGGGTCGGCAACTGCGTTGAGCGCCAGAACCGGTGTCACGGCGAGGGGTTCCGCCAGTGGCGCGTAAGCCTCAAGCAGGGTGAAATCTGCACGGATATAAGGCAGGACCAGATCCCGCAGCTCCAGATCCGCTAGGACCAGAGCATCGGTGCCTCCCATCTTCATCAGTTCTGCGGCGAGGGTCGCGTCGTCCAGCCCTGCGACGGGCGGTCTACTGTCGGCGACCTGCGGCGCACGGCACGCCGAGGCGAACAGATAAACGGGTGGCTGACCGATCTCCTCAAGATGACGAGCCGCCTCATAGGCGACCAGAGCGCCCAGGCTGTGACCGAACAGGGCCGTCGGGCGCTCGTCCAGCGTGGCGATCGCTTCGCCGACCTCGCGGCCGAGCTGTTGCAGATCCTCGGGAAATGGGTCTCCGAAACGATCGGCCCGCCCCGGATACTGGACACCGACTACCTCGACGTCGGGTCCCATGTCCCAGGAGCGGAAGGCCGCGGCAGAGCCGCCCGCGTGCGCGAAACAGACGAGCCGCGCCTGGGCACCGGGCAGGGGTCGGGGGCAGCGGAACCAGATCTCGGACGAGGTCCGCGGAGCGCGGCGAATTCTCAACTCCCCACCATCTCTTCCCTCTCTGAGTGGACCACCCGGCCTCTCGCGAGCACAGCGGTGACGGCGCGGAACGCATCGTTCTCCTCCGCAGGGCCGATACTGATGCACACTCGCTCACCGCCTGGTGAGGTTTTCACAAGCAGAGGCTCCACTGGACGGTGCACCAGTCCGGATGGTAGGCCGCGGGCATGAGCCCTTCGAGCCGCCATCCGCCCCCTTGCATGAGGGCAGTGGTCGCGGGCGACGCCGGAAGATGCGTATAGAGCTTCCGGCCCAGGGTTCCGAAGAGTCGGGGGATCTCGTCGAGCATGAAGCCGAACGCTTCGGGAGACCTCGCGCACAGCGGCATGAGCTTCACCGGCTCCCCCTTCTTGGGGCCGGCGGCGACGGTTCCCTGTATCGCCCCGAACGAATCCACCGCCACATGAATGATCTTGTATTTCTGATTGAGGTCCCTGCCGAACCGGCGGCCGTGGCCATCGAACAGCGCCCGGACCCAGTCGTCGTCCACGCCCTGGAAGGCGCTGGGCATCGAATCCAGGATGAGATCGCGCACCACGGCCGCGTCGCCGTCCTCGAACAGGCGCATGTGCAGGTCACACGGTGACTCGCCGTCTGCCGCGACGAGCCCGCGGTAGAGAATCAGCTCGGTCATGCCGGGCTTGTACTGGTTCGGCGACTCCCCGGCGATCCTGAATCCATGGCGCGTGAAGAACGCGATGGCCGGCGTGTTCTCCGCGGCGACCGTGCAGTAGAGCTGCCGCGCGCCCTGCTCCCAGGCGAAAGCCAGGGCGGTGCGGAGGAGCACGCTTCCGAAACCGTCGCGCCGGCGATGGCTCGGAATCAGGATCAGCGGGCTGATCTTGACAGTTCCCTGCCGTTTGACCGCGAGGTGCAGGACGCCCAGTCGCTGCGCTTGCGGCGAGCCGTCCGACCAGAGAACGAAGGTTCGCTGCGCCACTGAGAAATGGCCGTAGCTGTCGGTTCCCGCGGCGAGATGGGCGTCGAGGACCCGGTCCGCGTGCGCCTCGTGATCCCCGTCGTAGAAGGGGTCGAGACTTGACGCGAAGATGCTTCTCAGGAATTCCCGGTCGCCTTCGGTCGCGAGCGCCACGACGGGACCCGACGGACATGGTGAGGCTTCAGCGCTGAATTCGTTGTTCGTGAGGATTGTCATCAAACATCAACCTTGTCTGGTCGGGCAATGTGAGACGCGTTCGAGTGATCTCCGGGACGCGTGAGCAGCGCGTCAGGCGGGGCGTCCGCCAGGCCGGGCCATGAGGGGGCGCCGCCCGCCGAACCAGGCCACGAGTGCGGCCAGGGATCCGCCCACCGCGGCCGGCGTGAGCACCCCGCCGACCCCGGAGTCCTCGATGAGGAGCCCTCCGAGCCGTGTGCCGAGCGAACTGCCCGCGACGGTCCCCGTCATGACCCAGGTGAAGGCCTGCGCAGTGGTGCCGCTGGGCGCATGGATGCCGACCAGCTCGTACTGAACCGCCGTCAGCGGCCCCCAAGCCGTCCCGCCGCCGGCCGGAGCCGACGCCATCGTCCACACATCCGTCGCGGCCAGTGGCAGCAGAAGCCCCGCCGCGAACAGGGTGACCGCGAACGTTCCGCCGGCGATCACTGCGGTGATCACAAGAAGTCCGGGGGAGCGAAGCGGGCCGAGCCCGTGCTCCTGGGACACCGTCACGAACAGGACGATCCCGAGTGACACCAGGAAAAGGGGGGAGACGGCCGTAGGCGGAGGCCTTCATGGCGCGTCCTCCGTCACCAGTTCGAAGGCACCCAAGACCTCGGTCATCCGGTCCTCCACGATCTGCCGGGCCGGGCCGACGATCTGCACGTAACCGGCGGAGGCGTGGGAGGCCCGCTGATCCGGCAGGACGTCGCCGCTCGCGACATTCATCCGGCCGTGAACCACCCCGGGCATGGAGAGCAACGTCTCCAGGGGCGTGACCTTGACGACGCGACCGGGCTCGTAGGGGAGCAACAGGTCTCCGGCACAGCGCGGCGCCGAGTACTCCAGCGACGGCATGCGGCCCAGGTACGTGTCGAGCGTCGCGGCCATCATGTCGAAGTTCCGGGCGAGCCCGTGGTTGGAGGGCAGCTCGCAGCCGGCGAGCCTGGCTCCCACCTCGCTCATGTGGACGTCGCCGTCGTCTGATCGAAAGAACTCCATGTGCAGGTAGCCGTGGTCGATGCGCATGCCGTCGACGATGCGCTGAACCAGTTCCTTCGCGTCGATGCCCAGTTCGTCGTCGACGCCGAGGCTGATGGAGCCGTTGATGCCGCCGTAGACGGTTTCCAGCAGCGCGCACGGCGTCCACGAGACGTAGGTGTCGAGGACCCGGCCGCGAGCGACGAGAGCGCACAACTGGTACTCGCGTCCGGTGAGGAACTCCTCCACCATCCACCGCCGCGAGGCGGGCAGGGGAAGGAGCTTCGCGAGATCGCGCTCGTCATCGAGCTTGTAGGTGTCGATGGACGACCAGCCGTCAACCGGCTTGAGGATGAGCGGCCATCCGTGCGCGGCAGCGAAGGCGAGGACGTCGTCGCCGTCCGCGACCTCGGCGAACTCCGCACAGGGGACGCCGATTTCCCGGAACCGCCGCTTCATCGCGGTCTTGTCCCGGACCCAGGCGACCTGCTCGGCGTCGAGGTGCGGCAGGCCGACGAGGCCGGCGAACCGCTGGGATGCCTCCTGCAGGGGCTCCTGCGGATTGCAGAAGTGGGCCGGTCGTGCCGGAAGCCCTGCCACCCAGGTGAGGTAGCGTTCAGCCTCCTGCCGGAGGTCGGTGTCCGCGGCGATGGTGAACGCGGGGATGTCCGCCGTGCGCAGGAGGTACTCAGCGGGCAGTGAGGAGAGGTGCTCTTCGAACCTCAGGAGCACGAGGTCGAGATCGTCTCGGCTCAGGACGTGATCGGTGAAGGTGCCGGGCCGGCCATCGACGAGCAGGAGACAGGGACGCATGACTTCTCTCCGGAGAGGACTGAGCGGACGAGGTCGCTGGAGCGGATCCGTTCGGGCCAGAAGGTCCCTGGTCCGGGCGGATCCGTCACGGAAGATCGCGCATGAGTCGCCCTCGGCCAGGTTCGGGGGAAGCCGTCGGAGCAGAGCGACGTGCGGTCTCTGAGAACAGGGTGGTCGGGGAACTGCGCATGGTCTTCCAGTCCGCGGTCTCACGGACATGCACCAGCCCGCCCCGTCCCGAAGTGCGCAACTTGGCGTGGTGAAGCTGTCGGCCCCCGCGGATCCCGTGGTGCCGACCATGGCACCGTCTGGGTGGACTGCGCCCATGGCCTGGGCGCAGTCCTCTCCCCTGCCTCAGCCGATCACTCGGCTGGAGGATGAGCGACGCAGACCGCGCGAAGCGCGCAGGTTCCTCGTCACCGTGAGCTTCTTGAGCCAGCGGTCGCGTCCGTCGTACTTCGCGCGGAAGGGACGTCGGCCGTGCACCGCGGTGAAGTTGTCGACGTAGACGATGTCGCCCGGCTCAAGCACGACGTCGTACTCGGAGATCATGAGCTTTTCGCAGATCTCCTTGAGCGCCACCTCGGCCTCGGGGTCGGTATCGAAGGTCTTCATGTAGAAGGGGTCGAGCCGCAGGTAAGGCTCATCGGGGTGACCGAAGAGGACGGCCACGGGCTCCGGATCGTCCCGCAGCTTCTGGATCTCCGACAGTCCGAAATGGGTCCCGTCGTCGGGGGTCTGGCCCAGGTGCTCGGTGTCGGGATAGATCACGTAACGGCGCTCGGAGAGGATCCTCTTGGCTTCTTCGCTGAGCTCGATGTCCCGAATCGAGGCGACCGTCGTGGGAATCCGGTCGAGGTTACGGATGCCGAGCAGGCCGACATAATCGCACCGATAGGGGTGGAACGCGTCCTCGGTGTGCCACCCGAGCAGGACGTCACTGCTGTGGCCGCTCTGCTCCTGCTCGACGCCCGGCAGTGGCAGGACGTTCTGGATGAGACTGCCGTTCTGGATGGTCGACCAACCGAAGACCTCGCCGAGGCACATACCGGTGAGCGCGAGGAAGATTTCCTCCCTCCGCAACGAGTCGGCATCGGCCCAGCTCGCCGGGGTCGGCTCGATCGCGTCCGGGTCCATGCGGAGGCCCCGGATCGCGAACGCGCTACCGGTCTCCCCGTTGCGGAAACCGCTCAGCGCCTCGCGCAGACCCGCGGGGACGCCCGCCAGATACCGCCACGCGAGGTCGTACAGGTCACCGGTCCTCGGGTCGTGCCCGGCTCGCAGGATGTCGTCGATGACAGCGTCGAACGCCTCGTTGTCTTCTTCGCTCAGCACATAGGTCACGAGCGTCTTGGGGGGCATGAGTGTTTCCGCCTCTCTCATTTAACGGCTTTGACGGCGACCATCGAGTCGGCCCACCAGTAGGTGCAGTCACTCGGCGGCGCGAGATCGCGCACCACCTCGACCGAGAACGAGGAGAAATGCCTGAGCAGGCTGCGCTGGTGGGAGCGTCCGACGGTGTCGATCTCGTTGGTGTAGTAGGAGAAGACGCCTCCGGTCCGAAGATGGGCGGCGGCCGCCTCGAAGAAGTTCTCCGCGTAGTTGGTGCTGTGCACGACCGTGTCGCGATACTCGCGCTCGTTGGTCGGATAGGTGTCGAAGAAGATCGCGTCGAACTGTCCGAGCTGGTCGATCACCTCGTCCCAGAACCCGCGAACCAGCCGGATGTCGCGGTCCGGGTAGCCTTCGCGCCACCGTTTGAACTCGACGATGACGTCTTCGTTCGGCTCGATGACCGTGTGGGAGGCCGCTCCGAACTCCTGGATGAAGGTGGCCGAGATTCCCATGCCGAAGCCCACCTCCAGCACGTGACCTCGGCTCTCGGTGACGTGGGCCGCCATCGCCCGCATGAGCGGGCGCTCCCAGTCCTGCATGACCTCCTGGCCCTCGATGACGAGCTCCGAGGGCGTGTACCGAGCTCCGCTCCGATCCCAGGACCCATTGATGGCAGGTCGGTCGACGCCGCGTTCCTGCGACGCGACGAGCCGGTCCAGGTGCTCCAGATCCGACTGGAATTCGCTGAGGGAACGTTCCAGCATCCAGGTGCGACGGTGACCGACCGGCGTCCCGAGAAATCCTGGATCGCTGACCGAGACCGTCACGTCGAACGCTGCGGAACGCGTCTTGAAGGTCTCCTTGGCGGCGAGACGGGCCGAGTCGCGCCGTACCAGGTCCTCCACGAGCTCCGTGAGATCCGACAGACGGCTGTGCTCCATGAGCTGACGCAGCGGAACCCGGACTCCGAACACCTCGCCGATGCGCGCACTGAGTCGTGAGATCTTCAGCGAATCGCCGCCGAGATCGAAAAAGTCATCTGCCCCGGTGGCCGGCGCAGTGCCCAGCAGCGACTCCCAGATCTCCGAGAGCCCGGCTCCGGTGCGGGAGGAGGACCGGGCCCCCTTCGGGTCGGCGACGATTCGCCCCGCAGCGGGCAGCGCCGCCCGGTCAACCTTGCCCCCAGGCGTGAACGGCAGCGCGTCGAGCGTTGCCCACTTCGCCGGGACCATGTGGTCCGGGAGCCGTTTCCGGAGGTCCTCGGCGAGCTCCCGCACATCCACGTCTCCCACGACGTAAGCCGTGATCGCGACCTCGTCGCGGTCCATTTCGGCCCGAGCGTGAGCCGCGCGGACGCCCGGATGAGCACGCAGAGCGTGCTCCACCTCGCCGAGCTCGACCCGGAAACCGCGGATTTTGACCTGCCCGTCCCGCCTCCCGTGAAACTCGAGAACGCCGTCCGACCGCCTGCGGACCATGTCCCCGGTCCGATACATGCGTGTACCGGACTCACCCGCGAACGGGTCGTGCAGGAAGCGGGCGGCGGTCTCCTCGGCGCGGTGCAGATAGCCGGCGGCGACGCGCGGCCCGGAAATGAACAGTTCCCCGACAGCACCGTCCCCGACGGGGCGCAGCTGTTCGTCCAGCACGTTGACACGGGTTCCGGGGAGCGGCGACCCGATCGGGACCGACGCTGACGGGTTCTTCCCCTCAGCCATCGCCGGAGTGACCGGGTACACGGTGGCGGTGATCGTGGCCTCAGTGGGCCCGTAGCAGCAGATGACATCCGCCGGAACGTCCTTGGCGAACCACTCTTGAAGGTCCCCGTAGCGGATGACGTCATTGCCGATGTTCAGCAGCCGCAGGGTGCGCAGGCGGGGATCGCGGCGTTCTACATGGGCAAGCGTCTCGCGGAAGTAGGCCGGCGAGATGTCGGCCACCGTGACGCCGAACTCCGCGATCTTGCCGGGAATCTCCTGCGGCATCCAGACATCTGCGTCGGGCAGGATGAGCGTGGCGCCGCTGAGGACCGCGAGGCCGAGCTGCTCCAGTGACACGTCGAAGACCGGGCCCGCCAGCATCAGGATCCGGTCGCCGGAGCTGCAACCGTAGACGTCCCCGACCCTCGTCAGGTGGTGGAGGAACGCCTCGTGGCTCACCATCACGCCTTTGGGCGTGCCGGTCGAGCCCGAAGTGTGGATGATGTAGGCGAGATCACCATGCGTATCAGGCGGTGCCGCGGACGCCGACAGACGTTCAGTGCTCAGGCCGCGACCGATGCGAGCGTGGGCCTGTGCGGCTTCAGCGATCGACTGCCTGCGCTCGGCCGGCTGGTCCGGATCGATCGGGACGTGGGTCCCGCCGGCCCGGAAGACTGCCAGGAGCGCCACGAAGTGGTCGATCGAGCGCGGGATCTCCACCGCCACCCGCGCTCCGTGCCCGACGCCCAGGTCTCGCAATCGGATCGCGAGCTGCGTCGCCCGTTCGTCCAGCTCGGCGTAGGTCAGCACGGCACCGCCGTGCTGGATGGCCGGCGCGTCGGGTGTGAGCAAAGCGTAGTTCGCCAGGTGGTCGGCGAGGGTCCTGGGGACCGGCTGCCCCGGGCCGTCCAGGGGTGGTGCGCCACGTCGATCAGCGTCTGCCATCGTCCGGCGCTCCACGTCTGCATGAAGGGCTGACAATCTAGACCCTCCTCCGTATCTCCTGTGGTCCAACGGCAGCGGTCGAGCCCTGCCACAGTTCCGCTTCAGCCGGAAGGAGCCCCGGCCTGCCTGGCTGGAGATCCTCGGCACTGAGACGATGTTGCTTCAGTTGCCAAAACGATGTCAACTCTTGACAAGTTTTCTTGCCTGAGATGTGCCTAGAGGGCACCTTGCCGTGGCTCTCGACCAAGCCCTCATCCCGGTGCCGTCCGCCCCGGGCCACGGGCGGCGCCGGCGCAGCCCGTGCGCATGTTCATGGCCGAACTTGGCCCACCACCCGGCGGATGGTCCCGTACGAGACCTCGACGCCGCGCTCGGGCATCAGCTCCTCGACCTCGCGGTGTGGAGCGGGAAGCGGAGGTCGCAGCCCCACGCAGGGGGACATCGCCCGGGGAGCAGGGCCGCCGGGGCGAGGTGGCGAAGCTCCAGCACGGCGTGTGGCCTAAAGTAGGGGGTACAGCCCCCTTAGCACGACTGTCGTGCCAGGAATTTCCAACAGCTTGCCACAGCTGGCAATGATGTAGTGAGTTCTTAGTGATCTGACACAGTCGCCCTGCAAGTACGTGACGAGTGGAACGTGGAATCTCTGAAGCAGCCCGACTTCGGGCGCCGCCTCAAGCAACTGAGAACCGAGCGGCACCTGTCGCAGGCGGCCCTTGCCGGTGAAGGCATGTCGCCGGGTTACCTCTCCCGCCTGGAATCCGGCGCCCGGCCGCCCACCGCGCAGATGGTCGCCTACCTCGCCCAGCGACTGGACATCACTGTCGAGAAGCTCGCAGGAGAGCCGGGGGGTGACGTCAGTTCGCTTGCACGTGCTCTCGTTTCCGCGACCTCTGCGGGGTCGGACGCGGCAGTGGAGGCATTGGCGGAACACGGGGCCCTCGATCCCGGGGAAGACCCGTTCCTTCGCGCCCAGGCTCTTTGGCTGCTGGCTGATGTGTCAGGACGGACCGGAAGCCGGCAAGAGGAACAGAATTACCTGGAACGCCTCGTCTCACTCAGTGATGACCTGGGGCTCGACGACCTCAGGTCCCGGGCCCGGTCCCGGCTGGGCCGCTCCCTCCGGGCGACGGGAGCGATGCGTCGGGCAAGGGAGATCGCAACAGGGGCCCTGGAGATCGCTCGCGGAACGCCGCTGGATGCGCCCGAGATCGCCGGTGCTCTGATCACGATGATCTCCATCGAGGCCGAGGACGGCCAGCTCACCACCGCCCTGTCCTACGCGGACGAATTGCGCGGCCTCGTTCCGAACGACAGGCTCGACCTGCGGGCCGAGGCCCTGTGGGCGTCGGCAACCGTCCGGGTCCGGCTGGGCGACTACGCGACCGCGGAGCGGCACCTGGAAGAAACGCTGCAGCTGCTCGCCACTCACCACGATGCGAACCTCTGGCTCCGCGCCAGGCTCGCGACCGCCTCCCTGTATCTGCAACTGTCCCCGCCCAAGACGGAGATGGCGCACCGTCGGCTCGTTGAGGTCTCCCACGCGGTCGAGATCACCGGAAGTCCCCTGTACCGCCAGGAAATGCAGCTTCTCCTTGCCTACCTGGCCTACCACGAAGGCCGGTTGTCCGACGCCAGGGCGGCCTACGAAGCCCTGCACGACTCCACGCTGCTGCTCACATACCGTGACAAGGCGCGATTGGCGGCGCTCGACGGCCTGCTCCTCATCAGTGAGGGAAAGACGACCGAAGGTACGGAGACTCTCGAGCAAGTGGCGTCGAGCGCCCGTGACGAGGGCAACTTGGATCTCACCGCCGACATCTGGCGCCTCTTGGCCAAGGCACTGGCAGGACTCCGATAGATCAGCCCGGTACGACGCCGAAGTGGCGGCGGGCCATCGTCACGGCCAGGTCCTGCACGGCGTACGCGGTCAGGTAGTAGGCCTGGGGCGAGGTGCCGGCGGACAGACGCAAGGTGAACTCGGCCTCACGGTCCTCATCGGGCGCGACGCGGATCCTGTGCAGGGCCGGCTCCACCGCGCAGTCGGCGCGCAGGTAGCGCGGCACGTGGACGCCTAGGCGCAGCGGGCCGGTGCGGGCACCGCGAACCACCAGCCGTGCCCGCAGGACGCCGCCCTGGGGCACCTCGTCGTCGGCGTGGACCAGGACCGTTGGCGCGCCGGGCAGGCGCAAGGAGACGTCCCCGCAGCGCGGGCAGATGACGCACTCGGTGTCGAGCGCGGTGGGCACCAGGGCCCTGCGGGTGTACCGCTCGGCGGGCCGGCCGCAGTGGCACAGCACCTGCACCGCGGAGGACGCGTCGAGGCGGCTGCGGTCGCCGAAGTGGGCCGGGTAGTCGCTGAGCTCGGTCTCCGGGTCCTCGGCGATCCGTGTGGCGATGGCCTGGTCCAGGGACTGCAGATCGTCCAGGAGGCTGCGCATCGTGCCGGTCTGGTCACGCACCGCCAGTGAGCGGCGGGTGACCAGCCCGTCGCACTTGGCGGCGAGCTTGCCCAGCCGGGGACGCAGCGGGTGGTTGGGGGGCAGCAGCCCGCCGGCGAGGTAGGCGGTGAGGCGGGCCGAGGTGGTGAGAAGCAGCGGCTCGGGGTCCACGGACGGCGGCTCGGGGGTGGGGCCCGCGTCGTCGGCGGCCATGCCGAAGTGGAGGTAGGCGGGGAAGGGCTGGGCGGTGGATATGCCGGCGTTCAGGCTCGGGGCGGAGGGAGCTCCGGAGAGGGCAGCGTCCATCCAGACCCGGTTCTCGACGCGGTCGGAGTCATGGATGGTGACCGCGGCGACGACGTCCTTGGCGGTGCCGTCGATCGCGTTGAGCATCAGCTGGAACTTCGGGTCGTAGCTGGCCGCGTCGGCGAAGGGAGCGTTGTTGCACGAGCTCAGGACGATCTCGGCGGCGCGGACCTCGCGCAGCTGGATCAGCTTGTCCATGGGTTTGTAGCAGGTGGGGCCGTAGGCGCAGGCCGGGCCGAGAAGCCCCGGGGCGCGCGGGGCGGTCTCGTTCAGGCCGCACACGGTGAAGTCGGCGAGGTTGATCGAGTCGTCCTTGCCGTGGCCCTGGAAGAGGATTCGCCTCCAGCGGGTGCCGAGGACCTCGGTTTTGATGTCCTCGCTCTCCACGTCGCGTTCGTCGCGCAGGTGGATGCCCGCCTGGGCCAGGGGGCGGTCGGTGGAGGTGTACAGGCCCAGCTGCTGGACGTCCGTGGCGATGCGGGCGTACTGCTTGGCGGTGAACCAGGCGAGGGACGCGGCGTCACGGCCGGTGAGGAAGGTGATCTGCATGTCGGCGCGGCGGGCGGCAGCCAGCAGGACGTCCCACAGCGGGTCGAGGGTGAAGTGCTCGTACAGGCCGGCGATCACCAGAGAACGCGCGGGGGCGGCTCCGGCCTCCGTGGTGCTGCCATCGCCAGGGCCCTCCCCCTCGTCCGGCGCCCGGCGTCGCGCGCCGGGTTCATCGAAGAGCTCGGCTGCGAGTTCCTTCTCGTCGAGCCACTCCTCGGCCAGCGGTGCGATCAGTGCCGCGAGCCCTGCGGGCAGGGTGCCGGGGCTCAGCAGGATGCCGCGTGCGCGGGGGGCCGGGCGGCGGACACCCGCGTACACCGTGGCTGCGCGCCCGGCGGAGGCGACGAGGTCCGGGCGGCCACCGGTCCACACCGGGACGGTCGCGGGCGAGGGGTCGGTGAGGAACTGCTCGACGGCCGCGGTGTACGTGGCCGGGTCGTCCACCGTCCGGAAGGGGGAGGAGGCCGGGACCGCCGTCCCGTCGGCGTCGGCGTGAAGCGCGGACTGCATCAGCGGGTGACTCCTTCGTGGAGGTTCGAGGGCTCCCGGAGGCCGGGAGCCTCCTGTCTCTCCGAGGCCCAGGCCAGGGTCTCGGCCAGCGTGCGCCAGATCTCGGAGGACAGGTGGACGTTGGAGGCGTTCTGGGCCTCCTGGGCGAGTTCCTCGATACGGCGGACGCCGGCTTCGCGGTCGCCCTCTAGGATGCGGATCTGGTGGGCGAGGACCTCAAGCCGGATCCGGTCGCGGAAGGTCAGCTGCGGCAGGGCGTCCGCGAGCTGTTCGCACAGCCCCTTGGCCAGCGCCAAGTCGCGCTGGTGGAAGGCAAGATGGGCCTTGATGACGAGAAGCTCCTGGCGGTACAGCGGGCCTTCGAAGAGGCCCAGGGCGCGTTCGGCCTCGGCCAGCCACTGCTGGGCCTCGGTCACCCGGCGCGGGATCATCTGCAGGTACAGGGAAGCAGCGGCCAGCCGCAGCCGCAGCATCAGGTCGTCGTGGCTGGGCAGGTCGGTCAGGGCCCGCTGCAACAGCTCGGCTGCGCCCTGGTGGTCACCCTGGCGGATACGTACGTTGGCGGCCGACCACAGGGCCTCGGCGCGCAGCACGGGGGGCAGGACGTCGATCGGTTCCAGCAGCTGGTCGGCGAGCCGGCGCGCCTCCGTGATCAGGCCCGACTCCGCCTCGACCGAGACGAGCACCAGTCGGGCGCGGACGGCGTCCGCCACGGGGACGGCCCCGTTGTCGGCGATACCGAGGGCGGTCTGGGCGACGGCGCGGGCCTCGTCGATGTCACCGACGGCCCGCAGGCAGCGGGCGAGGAGAGTGCGGGAGCGCACCTGGAGGGTGGACATCGCGAGGCGGTCGCTGAGCTCGGTGAGTTCGCGTGCCGCGGCGAGTTCGCCCTGGCGCTTGCCCCGCTTGGCGTGCAGCTGGGCCAGCTTCCACAGGGACAGCCAGCGCAGGGAGAGATCCTCGCCGCTCTGCGCCCGCACGGCCTCGCCGAGCAGCCGTAGGGCGTCGTCGGTGTCGTCCGAGGAACTGGCGGAGGCGAGGGCCTGACCCAGGAGCGAGGCGTGGGTGCCCTGGAAAACGGACGCGGGCACGCCCAGTCGCCGGGTGAGATGGTCGAGCACCTTGGCGGTCGGGCGCCGGGCCCCGGACTCCAGGCGTGACAGGTACGCGGTGGACATGCCCCCATCGGCAACCTCGGCCTGGGACAGGCCCCGTTCCTGCCGGAGGGTCCTCAACAGCTGTCCGAACTGGGGTTGTTCGAGCACTTAGCCATCCCTGAGCCTGTGGGTCCCCCGTGAACGGAACCATCTTCAGCGCGGGACACAGGGTTGTCAACTCTTGGCAACCCCTGACCGGTGAGGGGGCGGCGACCCGGCAAAGCGGGCCGGCACGGGGCTGCGGACTGCGCAAGCCCCGCCCGGACACCGCTTCCGCCCGGCGTGGGACGCCGCACGCGGCGCAAACCCTCCCCGCGACGGGCGCCCCGCGGATTACGGCCAGTCGATGGGGTCCGTGACGGCCGGAGCCGACTGCACGCTGACGTCGCGCGCGCCGTGCAGCGGCCAGTCGATCCTCACGTGCGCGGACCGGGCCACAGGGCCCTCTGTGCCGGCGTCGACGGCGGCCGCACCGAGTGCGAGGACGGCGGCCGACAGGACGGCGGTGGTGGTGGTGCGACGACGGGCGTTCTCCATGAATTCCCCCGGAATGTTGGTGGTGGTTCTGTAGGCCCACCGGAGGCTGACAAATGCGCGGTCGGACCGGCTCGGAAAGGGGAGTCCCCGGAAGCCGGCGGCGGCCGCTCGGTCAGGTCGAAGCTAGATCACTTGCCAAAGCTTGACAACTCTCAAGCAAGATTGACAAATTTGTTCGGCCGCCCCTAGCGTCCTGTCACGAACGAGAGAGCCGCGGTGATGCCGAGGCCCTGTCCCGGATGTCTCGGCGCCCGCCGCAGCGGGCGCGCGCGGTGACGACAGGGCGTGTGTTCCCGCGCCAGATGGCGACCCACGGTGCGGAGCCCCACGGCACCTGCCACTGGCTGAACAAGACCGTGCCCACCCGGGCACGCGCACGTCCCGTGTCATGCGGGAGTCCTCGGCCGGACGGCACCTGGTGTGAACAGCGACAGCAGCCCAGCGACCCAGACCAAGGTGGTCACACGGTGACAGCCCTGACCCATACGCCCCTGCCCACGACTGAGCCGCCCCCGGCCGGTTCCCTGCGCATCCGCGCGGCCGGCGAGGACGACCGGGACTTCCTCAGGTCCCTCTTCACCAGCGCGCTCAGCCCGTTCTACGACGGTGACCACGCCGCGCACGCCGATCGCGTCCTCGATGCGCACCTCGCCTCCGGACGCGACCCGTTCGGCCACTTCTCCCACTCCCAGCGCACCTTCATGCTGTGTTCGGACGACACGCCCGACGCCGAGCGGCTGGGTGTGCTGCACCTGGTGGTCAAGCGCCAGGGCACGGTGAAGATCAGTCCGCTGATCCTCGTGCCGGAGCACCGCAGTCGCTCCGGGCTCGGCACCGTGCTGTTGCGCGCGGCGGAGGACTTCGCCCGCAAGGCCGGGGCCCGGCAGCTGTACTGCACGGTCGCCGCCGCCAACACCGCCGCGATCGACTTCTTCCTCCGGCATGCCTTCGTGCCGGCGGGCAGCGCGCCCGGCCAGTACAAGTCGGACAGCGCCGAGCGCATGCTCTACAAGGACCTGACCCTGCGCACGGAGCCCGCCGGGGACGACCACACCGGCGCCGCGAGCGGCACCCGCATCCGCCTCTTCCGGCCCCAGGACGCGCCCGGGCTGCGCGAGCTCGTGGGGCGCGTGATGCAGCCCGCGTACCGGGGTGTGAACGCGGACTGGGTGGATGCGCTTATTGCCGGGCACGACCGGCGCCACCACGGTGATCTCAACCAGAAGTTCAAAATCATCCACGTGGCGGTGGACGAAACGGGCACCGTGCGCGGAGTGGCCGCCGCGGGCCCGAAGAAGGGCCTCTCCGTCAAGCTGATGCCGCTGTGCGCGGACCGCCCGGCCGTCCTCGCCCAGCTCCTGGACCAGCTGCCCGACTTGTACCGCGGGCTCGGTCGCAAGCTCTACACCCACCAGCCGCCGGATCCCGCCATCACCGCGCTCATGCAGAGCCGCCGCTGGTCCCTGGAGGGCCTGATGCCGACCGCGTACCACCCCGACACCTGCACCGTTCAATGGGGCCTGATCCTGCCCGCAGCGCCGCACCGCACCGGAGACGCACATGAATGACCTGGACCAGTACGCCGACGAACTGCATTCCTTCGTAACCGCACGCGGCTGGGACGCCTTCCAGAACCCCAAGGACCTGGCGATGGCCCTCGGCGGCGAGAGCGGGGAACTGCTGGCGCTCCTGCAGTGGCTCACCCCGGAGGAGGCCGCGGCACGCCCCTTCGAGGACCCCGGGTTCCGCCGCGAACTCGCCCACGAGCTGGCCGACATCCTCAACTATCTGCTGCGGCTGTCCCGCTCGGCCGGTATCGACCTGCTCGCGGCCGCCCGCGAGAAGCTCGCCCTCAACGAGCAGCGCTACCCGGTGGAGCTGGCACGCGGCAATGCCCTGAAGTACGACCGGCTGACCGAGGCGGGAGAACAGGCATGATCGGCACCACTCCCCCGCCCCCTGCGTCCGCTGCTGCGGCGCACACCGCGGCCGGCCGGCGCACCGGCGACAACCTCACCGGTGGCCTGCGTGTCTTTCTCGCCGCGCCGTTCGTGCAGTTCATCGATCCGGCCGATGGCGTGGTCCGCCCTCAGTGGAGGCAGCGGCTGTCGGCCTTGCGTGAGGCACTTCTCGACGCCGGGCACGCAGTCTTCAATGCCCACCACAACGAGGGGTGGGGCGAATGGGGTCTGCCCCCGCAGGAGTGCGTCCCCTCCGACTTCCGCGCGATGCAGTGCGCCGACCTGGTGCTCGCCTACCCTGGAACCCCGCCCTCCACGGGCGTCGCACTCGAACTGGGCTGGGCCTCCGCGCTGCGCAAGCCCGTCGGCCTGCTGCTCGACCCCGGCACCACCTACAGCCCGATGATTTCGGCACTCGGCGAGGTCTCCCCGGTGCTGCAGCTGCCGTTCGACGGCAGCTGGTCCGCGCAGTGCCTCGACGGCGCGGTCCGCACCGCCCTGGACTGGGCGGCCGGTCTCGGCGTCCGGCCGGGGCCGTGGAGCGCACCGGAACTGGACCCCGCCCTCGCCTACCACCGGCACGCGACGGACCGCCCCGGCACGCCCGCGGCGGAGCCGGCCGCTGCGGAAACGGTGGTGGCGGCATGACGACCGCACTGCGGACACTCCCCGCGGCCGCCGGACCCGCCCAGCCGCCCACCGCCGTGACCGTCGCCCTGTGCGGTGTCGAGTTCGGCTGGGGCAGCGCCGGGAAGCTCGGTGCGATCGTGCACGCGCTGCGGGCGGAGCTCGGCGACCGCGTGCGCTTCGTCGGGATCGGCTCGCGGCTCGGCCGCGAGATCGTACGCGGCCACGGTGTCGAAGAGTGGCACGACGTCGACCTCACGGACGCGCGGGCGCTGCGCGCCCTGGTGGACGAGCGGGCCCTCGACGCCGCCGTGTGCGTCCTGGACCGGGCCGCCGCAGTGGCGCTGGAGGACGCCGGCTGCCCCGTCGTGTTCGTCGACAGCCTGCCCTTCCTGTGGACGAAGGACGATCTGGACAGCCTGCCGCTGCGAGCCAGCGTCTACTGCGCGCAGCTGGTTCCCGGGCTGCCGGGTCCGGCCTGGCCCGTGCTGGCCCGTGTGGAGAACCTGCGCTGGGTCGAGTCGGTGGTCGTCCCCGGGCCGGTCCGGACAGGACGCGAGATGCGGCCGGCCGGCGAACGCCGCGCGGTGGTCAGCCTGGGCGGTCTGCTGTCACCGCTGCTGGACGACCCCTCCGCCTACCTGTCCCTGACGGTTCCGGCCGCGCTCGGCGCTCTCGCCGCCTGGGGCGCCCGGCAGGTCACGCTGTGCGGCAACGTGCCCGAGGGGATGTTCGACGACATCACCGTTCCGGAGGGCCTGGACATACGAAGCGGCGCCCTCGGCCACCAGGGCTTCCTGGCCGAGATCGCCGAGGCCGACGTCCTGCTCACCTCCCCCGGTCTGACCACGCTGCTGGAGACCAGCACGCGCGGGGTGCCGGTGGTGTGCCTGCCCCCGCAGAACATCAGCCAGATCCTCAACGCCTCCTTCTACGCCCAGGCCACCGAGGTGCCGGTCGCCGAGTGGCCCGAGGAGGTCTTCCGCGCCCACGAGGTGCTCGACGCCCGCCTGGTCACGGCATCCGGTGACGTCGCGGACGGCGGTGGATCGCCCGGCGAGGACGCCGCCCTGGAACTGATCTACGGCGGGATCGCGCGCGCCGCCCGCACCCCCGCGCCAGTCCGCGCGGCCCTGACCGAGCGCATCGGCGCTTGCCTCGCCGCGGTCGAGCGGCAGCAAGGCCAATGGATTGCCCTGGCCCGGCTGGTCGGCACCGGTGGCGCGGCCCAGGTCGCCGACATCGTGCTGGCCACCGCGGCCCGCCGCGGCACCAGCCACCGCCCCGCCGACCTCCCTTCCTGAAAGGCTGACCGATCATGCAGGAACGACACCGCTATCTGTTCATCCGTGTGCTGGAGGCGTGCAACGCCGACTGTTTCATGTGCGAGTTCGCCCTTTCCCGGGACACCTACCGGTTCAGCCCGGAGGACTTCGCCGAATTGCTGCCGGAGGCGGTGGCGAAGGGGGTGGGCTACGTCCGCTTCACCGGCGGCGAGCCGCTGATGCACCGGGACATCGTCGACCTGGTGCGCCTGGGCACGGAGCACGGCATGCGCATGTCGCTGATCACGAATGGCATGTTCCTGCCCCGCTTCGTAGACCGGCTCGCCGACGCCGGGCTGGCCCAGGTGATCGTCAGCCTGGACGGCTCCTCCGCTGCCACCCACGACGTCTACCGCCGCTCTCCCGGCATGTTCGACAACGGTCTGGAAGGGCTGCGCCGGGCAAAGGAGTTGGGGATCATCCCGCGCGTCAATTCCGTCGTGGGACCGCACAACTTCGCGCAGATGCCCGAGCTGCAGCGGGTACTGACCGACCTCGGCGTTCAGCAGTGGGAGCTGTCCGCGATCAAGCTGGACCGTGAGATCCGCTATCCGTCGGCGGAGGAGGTCATCGCCGTCTGCGAGCCCGTCTACACCGCCGACCCGACCAGCACGCTCGTACCGCTCGGCAAGCGCTTCTACGGCGACACACCCGAGGAGCAGAAGGCCTTCTTCGAGGAGTCCCTGCCGCCGCGCGCATCGGAGCCGCTGTGTCTGGTCACCGACGACGTGATCTACCTGGACGGCAAGAACGGCCGCATGTTCTCGTGCAGTTGCCTTCCGCACAAGGAGGGGGACGAGGGCCCCGGCGGCGCGCCGCTGCGCACCGACGACGGCAAGGTCATGCTCGACAGCCCGGTCTTCCGCACCCACGCGGATCTCTTCAAGCAGCAGGGTCCGACGATGTGCGGCGGCTGCTCCGCGACCGCCGCCGGCTACAGCGACGACCTCGCCCGCATGGGCGCCGTACCGGCCTGGCACTACTGACGGCCCCGCCTTCCCCTCACGCCCGCCTCTGGAACCGACCGCGCCCGGAGCCACCATGTCCTCACCCACCACCGCCCCGCCGCGGCTGCGCGTGCTCGCCGCCGCCCGATCCGCGCTGGAGTCCCAGGCCGCGCTGCGCCATGTCAGCGCCCACCTCACCGAAGTCGGGCTGACCGGTGAGCCGGACGCCGGCCCCGCCCCCGACGCCGCCGTGGTGTGCGACGACGATGTGCTCGCCGCGCGCCTGAGCGCCTCCGGCGTGCCAGTTGTGTTCGTCGCCTCCGGTGGCCCCCCGCCCGGCGGCACCTGGCCGCCGTCGACCGTCCGCTGCCTGCACCGGCCCGGCTGGCTGGGCGGGCAGCGCGCCAAGGGCGTGCACACCGTCGGCACGATCGCCCCGCCCCGGGCCGCCCGGGCGCGTGCGGCGCGCGGCGCAGTCGTCCAGCTGTCCACACCGGACCTGCACCCCGGCGACCACGCGGCCGTCGCCCGGGCGGGTGCGGCCCTGCGCGCCGCCGCGGAAGCGGCACGGTACGACGGGAAACCGCTGCTCGGTGTGGTCCTGGACGCGCCGTTGCCCGTGCGGTCCGCCCTGCTGTCCGCGGCCGGAGAGGACACCGGCGCGCTGCCCGTCGCAGGGGTCGAGGAGGCCGCCACGGAGCGGCTGCTGGCCGAGGCGTCGCTGCTGGTCTCCTCGCCCCTGCTGACTGCCGTCAACCAGGCGCACGCCGCCCGGGTCCCGCTGCTGCTGCTCCCGGCTCTGGACGCGGACCAGGCCGGTCGGCTCGCCGGGATCACGGAGGCGACCGGCGTCGAGGTGCTCGATGCGGCCGCACCGGACACCTCGGCCGACCGCGCCGTCCGAGGTGCCGACCCGCTCTGGAACCGCATTTCCCGGGCACTGGAGCACGCCGGCGACGACCGGCGCGGCGCCCAGCGCGTGGCCCGTCAGGTCCGGCAGCTCCTGCTCGCCCCGTTCTGACGCGGCCTCTCCCCGCAGCCCCTGCCCACCCACCTCGAACGGAAGCCTGCTGATGCTGCGTCCCTTCCCCTACGGCGCCAACTACCTCTCCCTGGAGGACACCCCCGAACTGCACCGGTCCCTCGACAACAAGGTCCTCTTCCGGTACAGCGCTCCCGCGCCGAGCAACGCCGACCTGCTGGAGGCGTACGCGGCCGAACGGCTCGGCGCGGGTCGCGCGCTGACCGTGCCGAACGGCACACAGGCCCTGCGTGTGGCGCTGATGGGCACCCGACCGCGGATCGGCGACCCCGTGTACATACCGGCGGTCACGTTCGTCGCGGTGGCCGGTGCCGTGCTGTCCTGCGGGCTGGTTCCGGTCCTCGTCGACGTCGACGAACGGTTCGGCCTGGATGCCTCGCTGCTGCCCGCGGACGCGGAGCGAGTGGTGGTGGCGCACATGGAGGGCACCGTCGTCGACCTGCCCGCGCGGGTGCCGTACCTGATCGAGGACACCGCGCAGGCCATGGGCGGACGCCACGCGGACGGGCGGCACGCCGGGACCGTCGGCTACGCGGGCACGTTCAGCTTCCACCACGCCAAGATCCTCACCTCCGGCGAGGGCGGCCTGGTCGTGGTCCGCGACCCCGCCCATTGGGACAGCATGCGCTCCTACACCGACCACGGCTCGGCCCGCGAGCAGGGCAAGTACCCGGGCTGGAACCCCGGCGCTTTCTACGGCGAGAACCTGTGTGCCAACGAGGCCGTGGCCGCCGTACAGCTCCAGCAGTTCCGGCGGCTGGACGAGATCCTCTGCTCTCTGGAGCGGCACTACGCCCTGACGCTGGAGGCGCTCGGCGAGCGCTCGGACGTCACCGTGATCGCCAAGCGCCCCGGTGACGTCAAGACCAGCGTGCGGCTGCTGCTGGAGTCGCGACATCTGCGAGACCGGGCCATGGAGCGGCTGGAGGAACGGGGGCTGCCCTGCTGGACCCTGGACAAGTACCTTCTGCCTGAGCACCCGGTGGTGGCGGGCCGCGCCTCACTGTACGCGGACGGGTTCCCGTGGAACCTGGCCGACGGCGAAGACCGTTACGCGCCGTTGAGCCGGGACGGTTTCGCCGCAACTCGCGACAGGCTGGGCCGCACCCTGTGCATACCGCTCACCCCGGAAGCCGACGAGGCGGAGCAGATCCTGCTGGCCAAGGAGATCGCCGCCGTCGTTGCCGCGCTCTGAACGGCACCTTCCCCCGCCCGGCAGACCGTCCCTCCTCGTGGACCGTCCCCACGAGAACCGAGAGAATGCCATGACCCACGCAGCATCCGACAGCCGGCCCGAAGAGCCGTCCCCCGAAACCGACTCCCAGGCCCCGCCCGCCGGGAACCGGTTCCTCACCGTCCTGAGCGACAAGGCCATGCGCGGCCCACTGCTGTGGAGCACCGTCGGCCGCTTCCCGCTGTACCTGGTCACGCTCGCCCTCGTGGTGTTCGCCACCTCGCGTGGCACGGGCTACGGCTCCGCGGGCCTGCTGCTGGCCTGCTACACGCTGGGCGGTGCGGTGCTTGCGCCGGTCGTCGCCCGCCGCGTCGACGTACACGGCCAGACTCCCCTGCTCCTCCTGACCGGTGTCGTCCACCCGCTGGCGCTGATCGGCCTCGTGTGCACCGCGCCCGACGCCCGCATCCCGCAGCTGGTGTGCGCGAGCATCGCGGGCGCCACGATCCCGCCGATCAGCGGCTGTGTCCGGTCGCTGTGGAGCGCGCTGCCCAGCGGCAGGGAGGCGGGCTTCTCCCTGGAGGCGGTGCTCAGCGAGGTCTTCGTCATCGGCGGACCGCTGCTGCTCAGCGCCCTGCTGTTCCGGGGGACCCCCGCCACGGCCCTGGTCGTCGGCGGGGTTCTGGCGGGCGTGGGGGCCATCGGTTTCGCCACCACGCAAGCCTCGCGCAACTGGCGCGCCGAGGAGACCGAGAGCGATCTGCTGGGCGCGCTGCGCTCGCCGGGCCTGGTCCGACTGCTGGCCATCCTGGTCTGCGCGGCCGTGTCCATGGGCGTGTTCAACCTGGTCCTGCCCGCCTTTGCCGAGGAACACGGCTCCGCGGACAGCGTCGGCCTGATCTTCGGTGCCTGGGGCGTCGGCGGGGTCGTCGGCGGGCTCTGGTACGGCAGCCGTACCCGGAACTGGCCCGCCGAACGCACCTTCGCCATCGGCCTGCTCATCCTGTCCGGGTTCACCGCGCTGCCCCTGCTCGCCTGGGACAACTGGTCGATGGGCGTGGCCCTCGCCCTCGGCGGCGTGATCATCGCCCCGGTGACGGCCGTGGAGTACGAACTCGTCGCGCGCACGGCCCCGTCAGGCGCCATCACCGAGGCCTTCACCTGGGTCATCACCGTGAACGTCGTGGGCACCGCCGTCGGCGCTCAGCTCGGCGGTCTCCTCGTCGGCGCCTACGGCACCTGGGCGGCCTTCGTCGCCGCAGTCGCCGCCCTGCTCACGGGCGCCGTCGGCGCCTTCGCCGTACGCCACCGGTTCACGGCCCCGGCCGGCGCCCCCGACCCCACCCACCCGGATCCAGCGGAGCCGGAGCGGTACGACTCCACCGCCCTGCGCCCGCCCAAGGATTCCGCATGACCGATCCCCGTCCCTCCCTGCTGCTGGTCGACGGACGTCTCCGGGCAGTGTCACCGACTCCGTCATCGGCCGGGCGGACGTCGACGTCACCCTGCTCCGCTTCGAACGCCGCGCCTCGTACCTGCGGGCGGACCACTGCGAACGCACGAAGCACCGGCCGTCCTCCACCGTCGCCGACGGGTGCCGCTGGAGCGGGAGGCGGCCCGTTATCGGGACCGGGCGGCGCGGCAGTCGCCACCGCCCCGGTACTTCTGCCCATCCGCAGGAGCCCCTGCAGGAGATCTCGCAGGCCTTCGCCGCACTCGCCGGGCTGCCGCACCTGGATCAGGAACAGGTCCCCTGGGTGCGCCACAAGCCGCGGATGAAAGACCGCTGCCGCGAGCTGGGCATCCCCTGCGCCCGTTACCGCACGGCCACCGCGCTCGACGACATCCGCGCGCATGCGTGCTGGACGCCTGGCCGTCGTGGACGCCCGCGGCGCTCCTGGAGGCGATGCCCCGGCGGCCCCGGGGACCCCTGTCCGCCGGCGGCGGCCCGGAAAAATAATGAGCAGCCGTCGACCGGGCCCGCCTGGCACCGTGGTCCGGGAACCGCCCGGCACCACAGCGCGACGGCGCACCAGACCGTATCCGTACGGCAGACAAGGACACAGGAAAGATGGGACATCTAGAGGCCTCTCACCTCGAGTACTACCTGCCCGACGGGCGGACACTGCTCGGCGACGTGTCATTCCGGGTGGGCGAGGGAGCGGTGGCGGCCCTGGTCGGCGCGAACGGCGCCGGCAAGACGACCCTGCTGCGGCTGCTGTCCGGCGAGCTGAAGCCGCACGGCGGCACGGTCACGTCGAGCGGCGGTGTCGGGGTGATGCGGCAGTTCGTCGGCTCGGTGCGGGACGAGAGCACGGTCCGCGACCTGCTGGTGTCGGTGGCGCCGCCGGGCATCCGGCAAGCCGCGCAGGCCGTGGACGCGACCGAACACCTGATCATGACGGTGGACGACGAGGCCGCTCAGATGAAGTACGCCCAGGCCCTGGCCGACTGGGCGGAGGCACGCGGCTACGAGGCGGAGACCCTGTGGGACATGTGCACCATGGCCGCGCTCGGCGTGCCGTACGAGAAGGCGCAGTGGCGTCAGATTCGCACGCTTTCGGGCGGTGAGCAGAAGCGGCTCGTCCTGGAGGCGCTGCTGCGCGGTCCCGACGAGGTGCTCCTGCTGGACGAGCCCGACAACTACCTGGACGTACCGGGCAAACGGTGGCTGGAGGACCGGCTCGGTGAGACCGGCAAGACCGTGCTGTTCGTCTCGCACGACCGGGAGCTGCTGGCACGGGCCGCCGAGCGGATCATCGCGGTGGAGCCGAGCCCGGCCGGCTCCGACGTCTGGGTGCACGGCGGCGGTTTCGGCACCTTCCACGAAGCCCGGCAGGAGCGGTTCGCCCGGTTTCAGGAGCTGCGCCGCCGCTGGGACGAGAAGCACGCCCAACTCAAAAAGTTGGTGCAGGACCTGCAGCAGTACGCGGCGCGCAGCGACGACATGGCTTCTCGTTACCAGGCGGCGCGGACCCGGCTGCGCAAGTTCGAGGAGGCCGGTCCGCCGCCGGAGCCACCGCGCAAGCAGGAGATCCGGATGCGTCTGCACGGCGGGCGCACCGGGGTACGGGCCGTCACCTGTGAGCAGTTGGAGCTGACCGGGCTGATGCAGCCCTTCTCTCTGGAGATCTTCTACGGCGAGCGGGTGGCGGTGCTCGGCTCCAACGGGTCGGGCAAGTCGCACTTCCTGCGGCTGCTGGCCGGGGAGGGCGTGACGCACACGGGCACGGTGACACTGGGCGCACGGGTGGTACCGGGTCATTTCGCCCAGACACATGCGCATCCCGAATTGATGGGGCGCACCCTGGTGGACATCCTGTGGACCGAGCACGCCCGGGACCGGGGCGCGGCCATGTCGGCGCTCCGCCGCTACGAATTGGACCGGCAGGGTGACCAGGCTTTCGACCGGCTCTCCGGCGGGCAGCAGGCGCGCTTTCAGATCCTGCTGCTGGAACTGCAGGGAACCACCGCCCTGCTGCTGGACGAGCCGACCGACAACCTGGACCTGGAGTCGGCGGAGGCCCTGCAGGAGGGGCTGGAGGCGTACGAGGGGACGGTCCTGGCGGTCACCCACGACCGCTGGTTTGCACGGTCCTTCGACCGCTTCCTGGTGTTCGGCAGCGACGGCCGGGTACGCGATACGCCGGAGCCGGTGTGGGACGAGCGCCGCGTGGAGCGGGCACGCTGACGGAGTCAGGCGTGTGCCGTTCAGACAGCCGAGATGATCGTCTCGCTGGTGTATCGGGTGACGCAGAAGCTGTTGTCGGTCCCCGGCGGTGCTGCTGCGTGGGGAGGCGGCCAAGGACGCTGAATTGCTGGTGCTCCGGCAGGAGAATGCGGTACTGCGTAAGCAACTTGCGGGCCCGGTGCGGTACGAGCAGGCGGACCGGCTCCGGTTCGCAGCGCTGTCCTCGCCGCTACCCGGATGGCGCTGGGCGCAGCTGGTTCCCGTGAGGCCAGGGACGTTGCCCGGTTGGCACCGACGGCTTGTCGCACGCAGGCGGGATTACAGCGATCGCAGGGGCAAGCGGCCTGGCGCGGTCTCGGTCAGGATGCCGCGGTCGGCCAGCCGTTTGACCTTGAACCCCTCCGCGATACAGATCAGCCGGGGCTACTCCACAGCACCTGGGACGCGGCGCCCGCCCCACGCCGGTCGCGGACCAGCTGCTGGAACTCGGCCCGGTGGTCGGTCAGCCACGCCAAGCGGCAAAGGCCTGAGTGATCACGCCGGCGTCGCGCCCGCGCTTGTATGCGACCACGACGTGCGAACCGTTCTCGTCCAGGCCCCGCGAGTCGATCCGGCCGCCGTGCACCGGCCCGGTGCTGTACTCGCGGGCCGGGTGCCGAACGCCCAGCATGGCAGGCGCCCCACCGCCGCCTGGTCGCTCTCCGTGGCGCATGAGTGAGCCGGATTGACCCCTTCGGCCCTCTCGACCCCGTCGGCCGACCGGAGTGTGGGCAGAACCGCAACGGACTCGCACAGCAGGCCGAACCCCGTCCCGAGGCTACGCGAAGGAGCTCGAACGGCGGCGCCCCTCCACCCTTCGAGGCCCTTCGGCCAGGGCAGTCCGAGGTCTGCGATCTGCCCATAAATGACCTGACATCTCATCAGGACGAGCGTCGAATGAGCGTCACGAGCGCCATGTCAGCGTCAAGATATCGCCCGTAACGCCCACAGCGCACATCCTGCGCACTGACAAAACCGCAGGTCAGGGACCCTTCGCCACCGGCTCCAGGATCGCGACGCACTCCACGTGGTGCGTCACAAGGAACAGTGCAAGCCGAAGCAGGTGAAAGGAAGTCGCCGGTCCGGGCCTGCGCCGGCGGCGGTCCACGACCGCATGCGGTCCACGTCGCTACCGACGTGGACCGCACGATCGGGCCTCCTTCCCGAGCTCATGCGTATCCGACGATGGAAGTCGTCAGGCTGCGCACGGAGGGGGCCCGGCCTTCACGGGGTCGGGTCAGCGGACGCCGGCCGTCGCCCGGCGGCGCGCGTACACCACCGCACCGCCGATCGCCGCCAGGGCTGCGGCCGCGGTGACGGAGATCGGCTGCCAGGACTCGTCGGTGACCGGTGTCCCGGACGCGACGGCGCCCTGTTCCGGCTGGTCCTCCGCGAGGCCGGCGTACCCGCCGGCCAGGCCCTTGCGGTCGTACTCCGAGCCGGGCATCTTGTCGCCGTAGCGGGCGGTGACCAGCTTCTGGTAGGCGGCGAGGGTGACGCCGCGCTTTCCGCCGAGGCCGGTGGTCGCCTCCTCGTTGAGCGGCTCGACCATGCCGTCGGCGGTGAGCCGGTACCAGGCGCGGATCTGCGGCTCGGTGAAGGTACGGGCCTGGGGAGTACCGCGCTCGGCGAAGCCGACCTCGGCGTCCCCGTCACGGATGCCGGCCAGCTGCCAGCCTTCGGCACCGACGGCCTGCGGGCCGCTTCCCGGCGTAGCGGGGTTCCCCTTGGGCGCGAGCAGTACGGCGGCGTGCTTGCCGTCGGAGGCGGTCACCCGGGAGGCCAGGTAGGAGAGCCGGAGCGCGGTCTGCGGGGTTGCCTGGGTCTTGCCGGTCACGAACTCGGGGCTGATCTCGAACATCGGCACCGGGTCCTTCTTGAGATCGAACCCGGGCGGCGCGGCGACCGCCGCGGGTGCGTTGCCCGGGGTACCGACGGCGCCGCCGTCCGCGGCGGGGGCCGTGCGGGGCTGTCGGGCCGAGACCAGGAAGCGGGAGACGGTGTCGTGGAGTTGGTCGCTCCGGAGGGCTTGCTGGGCGGACTGGTAGCCGGCGATGCCGTCGCCCTCCGCGGCCTGTGCGGGAACGATTGCGCTCAGGGCGGCGGCGAGTGCCGTCGTGGCGAGGACGGCGGCCCGGACTACCACCTGCTTGGGGTGTCGCGTGGTCTGCATGGTCGGTCTGCTCCTCAGCCCTGGATGCCGATGCGGGAGTGGGTCCACTGGAACGAGTTGTTGTTCGCGTAAGTGGAGTGGTTCCACCAGGTGTAGGTCTGGGTGGTCTGCCACGGGTCGCCGACCGCGATCATGTTGGTGGCGCTGTCGTAGCCGTAGATGACGTTCATGTGACCGCCGCCGGTGCGCCAGCCGAAGCGCACGGCGAACGGCCGGCCTGCGTCGATCTCGGCGGCGGACTCGCCGAACGAGGCGTTGCGGTACAGACTGCGGCCGCTGTTCCTCAGTCCCAGCCTGGCCAGGCCATTGGCCATGTCCTCCAGCGTCGCGGGCTGGTTGTTGCAGTCCACCCAGGTTCCCTGGGCGGCGAGCTGGCAGAACTGCTCCTGGCTGACGGATCGGCCCCAGTGTTTGGCGATGGTCACGCCGGAGGCGTCCCAGCACCACTGGGTCCTGACCTGCTTCTGCATGTCGATCGGCAGTGTCTTCGCGGTCGTGGGGGGACGAGTGGGGGTGGGTTTCGGGTTCGGGCTCGAACCGCAGATCGGCAGGGGGGTGGTGTTTTCCCTGATGAAGGCGTCGGCGATGTAGTACGAGCCGGTGTAGATCCACCGCGGGTTGTTCTCCACGGTGTCGCCGGTGGTCCGGCAGGACATCTGGATCTTGGCGCCTACCTTCGAGGAGCCCTTCAACTGGGCCGAGAGGGACGGCTTGGCCCGGTGGTTGACGGTCTTGTAGTTGCCCTGCCCGCCGATGACCGTGCCGCTGACCACATCGGCCTGGGCGAGGGTATTGAAGCCGAACAGCAGACCGCCGGAGAGTGCGGCGGTGATCGCGGCTGTCAGCGCTTTCTGCCGGCGGGACGCGCGACGTTTGTGCATCATGCTCCTTGATCTGAAAGATACGGGAATGGCCTGCCCGGCAGCCCGGTCGTCCGGTCTGCGCGACAGATGTCGTAGGGCGCCTGGCTCGGCGGCGGCATACCGATGGATGCCGGGCAGTCAGCCGGTTGGCGCCGAACGGAACGGCGTGGGAACCTCACGGCCGCCACGATGTTGGGGCTCACACGACGCGCTGGTTACGGACCGCTTCGCCCGTCGCCCCGCGGCTGCCTGCGGGCTCGGGCCCGGCGGACCAGCAGCATCCCGGAAGCGGCCCCGGCGAGGGCGGCCATGGTCAAGCCCGTCGTTGTCCAGGAGAAGGTGCTCCCGTCGCCGGCCGGGGCCGGCCGGGCGGATGCGTCAGCCGAGGGCACGGCTACGGCCGGAAGGCTCGCAGGAACAGGAACGGGTGCGGTGGGCGCGGCGGAAGTGCTGGGGCGGTGCCGGGTCGGCGACCGGTACGGAGACCTCGCGTTCGGCGTGTCCGCGGGAGGGGAACCCGATGTGGACGTGCACCTTCCAGGTGCCGGCAGGCAGGACCTCTGCCGTGCTCCAGCCGGTGCGCGTGCCGCAATCCCGGACCAGCTTCCAGGGGCCCGCGGTGCGGGTGCCGTCCGCGCTGGTCGCGTCCACCGTGGCGGCGACCGCCTCCTCGATGGCGTCCCCGTCGTTCTCCCCGGTGATGTCGGTGGTGAGGTGGCCTTCCCGCTGCCCGGTGATCATGACTTTGACGGTGTCGCCGTGGGCCTGGGTCGGGGTCGCCAGGGCCAGGGCCTGGCGAGGAGGAGGAACAGGACCCCGAGTCCGGTACGTGCCGGGGGGGCTGTGCCGTGTACGCATCGTTGTGGTGCTCCCTGGTGCGGTGGGGATGCGAGGGGCGGTGGGGGAGCCGGCGGCCGGCCGCATGGGGAAGGTGGCCGGCCGCCGTCGGTCGATCAGACGGTCGAAGGTCAGCCGACCTTCTGGACCGTCCAGACCTGCGTTGCGCGCCCGTCGGCGCGCTGGAGGTCGAGCAGCCGAGCGTCGTAGTACGGGCGGTTGCTCGCGGTGAGGGCGTATCCGCCGCTCGCCGGGCGGGCCGGATCGGAAACCACGGCCTTCGGCGCGGCAGCCGGTGCGAGGACGTCCGCGGCGGCGTCGGCCTGAGCGGCGGTCCCCGCCTGGGCATTGTCGCCGAGCCCGAAGTAGGCGATGCCACCCGCTGATGCCGCGGCCGACGCAGTGGCGGCGGAGAGGAGTATCAACCGGCGCGGTTTGCGCCGGTGTTGACGTTTCTTTCGACGGTAACCCGTCATGCGCACCTCAATTCCTGGCCGGAGGAGTGGGTGCACGGAAGCCTGCCAGACGGGTGCGATGGAGAATTCGGACAAACGGGAATGGGCTTCGAGATATCCGACTGTTACCTTGGGGGTTATATCTGATGATCTATCAATTAACCTTAGGATCAAGGTAGTTGCACCTGTAGACGCGAAAAGGTCCAGGCCATCTCCGTTATGTCGTTATGGAATCGAGATAATCGAGTGAGGCTTGCTGACGGAAATTCAGTCAGCGATTCACCTAATTACTACTGGACGAATTCCCCCTGTTACGAGCGGTAAGGAATCCCTGGCTCCGCCCGAGGGCGACGACTCGGCGGCGCGAAGGCCTTGATGCGCGACGGGGCCGACTGTCGGCGGGTCGCACAGCCACGGGTCCGAACTGCCCCCTATGCCCTGATCGTCGCCTCACATCCCATCGCTCTCCCGCCCCCGGCACGGGTGATCGGCGTGAGCCGGGCCGTGTGTCAGCCCTGAAGTCCTAGCTCGGCCTTGGGACCGGTAGGCCCGCGTATTCAGGAGTCGCGAACCTCAAGGCCGCCGAGGGATGGGTCGTCACCGGGCATCACAACGACGCCCTTGACCCATGTCGAGGAGGCTCACGATCAGTCGGAGATCACTGGTGGGCTGTTCGGACGTTCCGAACGCCATCGGGAACGGCACCGAACTCCACTTCGTCCACGTCGAGGGCAAGCGAGGCTCAGGTTCCGCCAGTTTCGGTCACCAGCCTGGTGGCAGTCTTGTCGTGGTGGCCGAGCGCCTTCGCGATGACGAGGCCGGGGCTTGGCGGACGAGTTGGCGGATCGCCGAGGCAAACCGCTCGACGCCATCGCGCTCTAGTACTGGTCGCCCGCCGCGGATACGTTCACCCGTGAGTAGTGCTCGGGAGAACTGCCATTGGGTGCCGTAGCCGCGGCAGCCCGCGCCGGCCCGACTGTCGTCGTCTGGGTCCGATAGCGGTAGCGAGTCGATACGCCCGCCGTGCACCGGCCCAGTGCTGTACTCGCTTGCCAGGGATCGGCCCCGGCCATCGTTTCGCTGTGGGCCTCGACGAGGTCCTGCACATCCGCCTCGACCTCTGTCAGACGTGGCACGACCTCGGTCACGCCGCCCTTCGTGTTGAACGGCTTCAGGCGGGAAGCCGGGATGCGGGCGAGGACCATGGACCGCCGACCGGCAGAGAAGGCCGCCTGCCATGCCAGGCGTAGCCCTGGTGCGGGAGGCGGCTCTTCCGTGCTCATGATCCGTCAGGAAATGCGCCGGGGGTGCGTCAAACGTGCGTCACGAGCGTCGATCCATCGCCCTCAACGCCCGCGCCGCCCAGCATGCACACTGCCCTGAACCGCAGGTCAGAAGCCCTTT
Organism: Streptomyces sp. NPDC058646; assembly: GCF_042716875.1. Taxonomy (NCBI): domain Bacteria; kingdom Bacillati; phylum Actinomycetota; class Actinomycetes; order Kitasatosporales; family Streptomycetaceae; genus Streptomyces; species Streptomyces sp. NPDC058646. The sequence goes on from NZ_JBHXRK010000006.1 coordinate 268,900, forward strand.
GCAGTCAGTTCAAGGAGCGCGACGCACTCGACATGATGGGTTTGTTGTCAGAAACAGATGGAACGAAAACAGGTAGAAAGCAATCGCAGGTCAGAGCCATGCAGGACTGACTTCGTGACGTATGTGATGTGCGCTATGGGTGCTGCGTGCGCAAACGTGACGCTAGTTTGCCGCTCGGAACGGACCTCGACAGCGGCCGGATGCGGCTTTCTCCTGGTGCCACCAGGGCGAGGCACACCAGACATTGAGGCAGCCCGACCGCAGGCTCATCCGGGTTGCCGACGTCCGGCCCGCGGCCCCTGGCCACGGCCACCGTCACCGTGACGGCCCCGGCCGTGAGGCGGCCGGGACCTTTCTGGGTCGCGTCCGACCGGCCCTTCAAAGGGAGAGGCTCGCCGTATACCGTTAGGTGATGGGCTGAGGTCGGCCTCCGCGGGCAGGCAGCCGAACGCAAGCGTCTGGGTGACCTGGAGGAGGCCCAGCAGAAGCGCATGCGATGGGAAGCCGTGAAAGCGTCAGGCCACGGCCGAATACGCAGAGGCATACCGCGCCCGCCACCTTGAAGCACAGAACGCGGCGTGGAGGCGCGCAGCGGGTCTTGTCGAGTACCTCGGCGCACTCCGACTCCACGCGGAGAGTCTGCCGCTCGGACCGGCCAAAGACGAAGCCGAGGCGTGGATCACCTGGGCCGAGGGCGACGCACAACGACTGAATCCACTCAACGGTTCACCGCTGATGCCGGAATTGCCGAGCCCGGGGCCGAGGACCTCAAGCCGTTCCTGCATGGCTTGAGCCCCTACGGACCCAGCTACTGAGCACCCACTCTGCCGGCTGCCGGCCTCGCTGCCACACCTGGCAGCGCGCTCGCCGCCACAACCAGCGACGGCGGAACGGACCGATCTTCTTCAAGTCTCCGCAAAGCCAGACCGCACAAACCGAGCTCAGCACCCAGCCCGACCTGCACGATCACAGTCCTGCCACCACGTCAGAACGGGCGTCAAATGAGCGTCATTTCAGGGTCAAGATATCGCCCGTAACGCCCACAGCGCACATCATGCGCACTAACAAAATCGCAGGTCAGGCGCCCTTCGTCACCGGCTCCAGGATCGCCACGCACTCCACATGATGCGTCATCGGGAAGAGGTCGAAGACGCGCAGGGTGCGGATCTTGTAGCCGTTGTCCTTGAAGTAGCCGAGGTCGCGGGCCAGGGCTGCCGGGTCGCAGGCCACGTACGCGATGCGGCGGGCGCTGAGGCCGGCGATGTGGCGGACCGTCTGCTTGCCCGCGCCCGCGCGGGGCGGGTCCAGGACGACCAGGTCGCATTCGGTGATGCCGGTCTTCGGCAGGATCTGCTCGACCTTGCCCTGCTCGACACGGACCCGCGGGAAGTCCGCCAGGTTGTGCCGGGCGTCCTCGACCGCGCGCTTCGTCGACTCGATGCCGAGCACCGCGCCCGTCTCGCCGAGCCGCTCCGCCAGCGCGCCCGCGAAGATGCCGACGCCGCAGTAGAGGTCGAGGGCCATCTCGCCCTTGCGCGGCATCAGGCCCTGCATGACGGCCTTGATCAGGGTGTCCGCGGCCTGGGGGTGGACCTGCCAGAAGCCGCCCATGCCGACCCGGTACGTGCGGCCGTCCGCGCGCTCCCGTACGAAGGGGCGGCCGTGGACCCGGTGGACCCCGCCGTCCTTCTCCTCGACCCGGAGCACCGAGACCGGCTTGTCCAGCTCGACGAGGGGGAGGCGGCCGCCGGGGCGCGGGGTGAGGACGACCTGGCGGTCGCCGGAGCCGGAGGCGGCAATGGCCTCGACGGAGGCCATCTGGGGCCAGTCCTGCTTCTCGATGCCGAGTTCGCTGACGCCGGTCGCGGCGATCATGCAGTGGTCGACCAGCTCGATCTCGTGCGAGCGGTGCTTGCGCAGACCGGCGTTGCCGTCCTCGTCGATGGCGAACTGGACCCGGGTGCGCCACTGCGGGACCTGGCCCGCGGGCAGCTTGTCGCCCTCGGCCGGCATGACGGTGCCGTCCCAGCCGGCCTCCTCCGGGGTGAGGCCGGCGAGCCGCTTCAGCTGCTCGGCGACGACCTCGCCCTTGAGCCGGCGCTGGGCGCCGGGCTTGGCGTGCTGCCAGTCGCAGCCGCCGCACTTGCCGGGGCCGGCGTACGGGCAGGGGGCCGGGACGCGGTCCTTGGAGGCGTCGAGGACGGTGATCGCGTCGGCGCGGAGGTAGCGGGAGTCCGCGTCGCCCTCGGTGACCTTGGCGACGACCTTCTCGCCCGGCAGGGTGTGGCGGACGAACAGGACCCGGCCGTCGTCGGTGCGGGCGATGCAGTGACCGCCGTGCGCGACGGGGCCGACCTCGACCTCGTACTCCTCCCCGACCAGTGACTGCTTCTCGTTCTGCTCGACGCTCGTCATGGTGGGGAGACTCCAAAAACTGAAACAACGGAAAGCGGCCGGACGACCGACCCACCAGTTTACGTGGATCTCGTCCGGCCGTTCACCAACCCGTTCAGCCCTTCGGGGTGCCCTTCCCCGTGGGCTCCTTCGGCGGCCTGGACGCCCGGGGCGTGTCCACCGGCCCTCGCCGCACCGCACCCGGGGCGTTCCACTCCTGCCGCTTCTTCGCCCGCCTCTTGGCGAGTTCCGAGGACTCCAGCTGGTAGGGCACCGAGGTGACCATCACGCCGGGGGTGAAGAGCAGGCGGCCCTTGAGCCGCAGCGCGCTCTGGTTGTGCAGGAGGTGTTCCCACCAGCGGCCCACGACGTACTCGGGGATGTACACGCTGACGGCGTCGCGCGGGTTCTCGCTGCGCAGGCCCTTGACGTACTCCACCACCGGGCGGGTGATCTCGCGGTAGGGGGAGTCGAGGATCTTGAGCGGGACGTTGATCCCCCGGCGGTCCCACTCCGTGCGCAGGGCCTTGGTCTCCTCCGGGTCGACGCTGATGCTGAGCGCCTCGAGGGTGTCGGAGCGGGTCAGCTTGGCGAAGGCCAGGGCGCGCAGGGTGGGCTTGTGGACCTTGGAGACGAGGACGATCGAGTGGACCCGGGAGGGGCGCACGCTGTCGTCGCTGGGGCCTTCGGCGGCGGCGATCTCGGCGGAGACCCGGTCGTAGTGCTTCCGGATCGCGGACATCGTGCCGTAGAAGATCACCATGCCGAGCAGGGCGACCCAGGCACCGTGGGTGAACTTGGTGGCGAGGACGATCACCAGCACCATGCCGGTGAAGAAGGCACCGAAGGTGTTGATGGCGCGCGAGCGGTGCATGCGGCGGCGCGCCGACGGCTTGCGCTCGGTCCTCAGGTGCCGGTTCCAGTGCCGGACCATGCCGATCTGGCTCAGCGTGAAGGAGACGAAGACGCCGACGATGTAGAGCTGGATCAGCTTGGTCGAGTCGGCGTCGTAGATCCACACCAGCAGCATGGCCGCGCCGGCGAGCAGCACGATGCCGTTGGAGAAGGCGAGCCGGTCGCCGCGGGTGTGCAGCTGGCGCGGCAGGTAGCGGTCCTGGGCGAGGATCGAGCCGAGCAGCGGGAAGCCGTTGTACGCGGTGTTGGCGGCCAGGAACAGGACCAGCGCGGTGGCGGCGGCGAGCAGGATGAAGAGGATGCTGCCGTCGCCGAAGACGGCTTCGCCGACCTGGGAGATCACGGGGTGCTGGACGTAGTCGTCGCCGACCGGCGTGCCGTTGCGCAGCAGGTCGGTGGCCGGCTTCTCGGCCATCTTCACGTCGGTGGCCATGGCCAGGCCGATGATGCCGCAGAACATGGTCACGGCCAGGCCGCCCATGAGGGCGAGGGTGCTGGCCGCGTTCTTGCTCTTGGGCTTGCGGAAGGCGGGTACGCCGTTGCTGATGGCCTCGACGCCGGTCAGGGCGGCGCAGCCGGAGGAGAAGGCCCGCAGCAGCAGGAAGACCAGCGCGAAGCCGGCCAGCCCCTGGTGCTCGGGTTTGATCTCCAGGTCCGCGGTGGGGGCCTTCATGGTGTCGCCGAGGACGAGGCCCTTGTAGGCGCCCCAGGCGATCATGGCGAAGACGGCGCCGACGAAGACGTAGGTCGGGATGGCGAAGAGCTTCCCGGACTCCTTCACCCCGCGCAGGTTCATCAGCGTGAGGAGCAGGATCATGACCATCGCCGAGAGCACCTTGTGCTCGATGACGAAGTGCACGGCGGAGCCGAGGTTCTCGACTCCGGAGGAGATCGAGACGGCGACGGTGAGGACGTAGTCGACGAGCAGGGCGCTGGCGACGGTGAGGCCGGCCCTGGGGCCGAGGTTGGTGTTGGCGACCTCGTAGTCACCGCCGCCGCTCGGGTAGGCGTGGACGTTCTGCCGGTAGGAGGCGACGACCGTGAACATCAGCACGACGACCGCAGCGGCGATCCAGGGGCTGAACTGGTACGCCGACACACCCGCGATCGACAGGACCAGCAGGACCTCGCCGGGGGCATATGCCACCGAGGAGAGCGGGTCGGACGCGAAGACGGGCAGCGCGATCCGCTTGGGAAGAAGGGTTTCCCCTAGGCGGTCGCTGCGCAGCGCCCGGCCGATCAGGATCCGTTTGGGCACGTCGGTCAGTTTGGACACGCAGAGGATCGTAAGCGTTCGAAATGGGACCGGCGAACCCCGACCCCCTCCCCGCACACTCCCGCCGCAATTCGTCCCCGACTGCACCGCAACGCCTCACACGTGTGACCGCCCGTGTGTAGCTTGGGCCGTGGTCTGAGACCCTGTGAAGCCAGAGCATGCAATGAGGCTGGAAACCAGCAAGCGCTGACAGCCGGAAGGACGGCCGTGCACATCGTCATTATGGGCTGCGGAAGAGTGGGTTCTGCCCTCGCGCAGACCCTGGAACAGCAGGGGCACACGGTCGCCGTGGTCGATCAGGACCCCACCTCATTCCGTCGGCTGGGTGCCGGATTCGGCGGCCGCCGCGTCACCGGGGTGGGCTTCGACCAGGACACCCTGCGCGAGGCCGGGATCGAGGAGGCGGGAGCCTTCGCCGCGGTCAGCAGTGGTGACAATTCCAACATCATCGCCGCCCGGGTGGCCCGGGAGATGTTCGGCGTCGAGAACGTCGCCGCCCGCATCTACGACCCCAAGCGCGCCGAGGTCTACCAGCGCCTGGGCATCCCCACCGTGGCCACCGTGCGGTGGACCGCCGACCAGATGCTGCGCCGGCTGCTGCCGTCCGGCGCGGAGCCGCTGTGGCGCGACCCCAGCGGGGCGGTCCAGCTCGCCGAGGTGCACACCTCCACCGCCTGGGTCGGCCACCGGATCAGCAAGCTGCAGGAGGAGACCGGCGTACGGGTCGCCTTCCTCACCCGGCTGGGCGAGGCCATCCTCCCGTCGTCGGCGACGGTCCTGCAGGAGGGCGACCTCGTCCACGTGATGATGCGCACGGACGAGATCGACAAGGTAGAGGAGGCCTTCGCCGAAGGCCCCGAGGAGGCACACGCATGAGAGTCGCTATCGCCGGGGCAGGCGCGGTGGGCCGCTCCATCGCGGGCGAGCTGCTGGAGAACGGGCACGAAGTGCTCCTGGTCGACAAGGCGCCGACCGCCATCTCGGTCGAGCGGGTGCCGCAGGCCGAGTGGCTGCTGGCCGACGCCTGCGAGATCACCTCGCTGGACGAGGCCGCGCTCCAGCGCTGCAACGTGGTCATCGCGGCGACGGGCGACGACAAGGTCAACCTCGTCGTCTCGCTCCTCGCCAAGACCGAGTACGGGGTCCCGCGCGTCGTGGCCCGCGTCAACAACCCGAAGAACGAGTGGCTCTTCAACGAGTCCTGGGGCGTCGACGTGGCCGTCTCCACGCCGCGTCTGATGTCGGCCCTGGTCGAGGAGGCCGTCAGCGTCGGCGACCTCGTACGGCTGCTGCGCTTCAGCCACGGCGACGCCAACCTGGTCGAGCTGACCCTGCCGGCCGACTCCTCGGTCGCCGGCACCCAGATCGGCGACATCAGCTGGCCCGAGGACACCTCGCTGGTCACGATCATCCGCGGCAACCGGGTCCTCACCCCGCACGGGGAGGAGACCCTGGAGCCGGGTGACGAGCTGCTCTTCGTGGCCGCCCAGGCCCGCGAGGAGCAGCTGGAGGACCTCCTCCAGGCCCGCCGCTAGGCTCCGGGCCCGCCGGCTCGGCCCGCAGTCCACGCGGGCACACCGGGACGAAGGAGGGGGGGGGGGGGGGCCCCCCGGGGCCCCCCCCCCCCCCCCCCCCCCCCCCCCGGGGGGGGGGGGGGGGGGGGGGGGGGGCCCCCGGCCCCCCCCCCCCCGCTTAGGGGCCCCCCCGCGGCCCCGGA